>CAZFBB010000050.1:0-18693 GCA_964517235.1 uncultured Fusobacteriaceae bacterium | reverse complement strand
CAGTAGAAGAACCACTACCAGCAGTAGAAGAACCAGTAGTAGAGGAACCACCAGAAGAGGTAATACCTCAAGTAGGAGTAGTACCTCAAGAAGAAGCGACTCAAGAAAGGGAAAAAAATGAAAATGAAGTAACAAGTGAAAATGATAAAATAACTAAAAATAAAGGGACAAATTTAGGGGATAAAGAAGATTTATTAAGGGATTCATACTATAAAAGTATATTAGCATTCATTAAGGGAGAATATTCATTTGATAATGTTTCTTATAATTATACATGGCAGATGAAGATGTTGTCAGATGATACTAAAGTTTCAAAAGATTTGAAGTTGGGTAAGGGAATAGAGGTAACGAAGGAACAAATTAATAACTTGAAAGCTAATATTGTCTGGTTAGTTGTAAAAGATGTTAATAATCAATTAGTACTGGTGCCAGAGTTATATCTAAATAAAAATATTCTAGAGGGACTTGAGTTGAGAGGTAGTCAAATAGTAGTAAAGGAAGATTTAGTAATTAAAGCCAAAGCTATAGGGAATAATGGAGCTATATTTGGAGGTTATATTGAAGTAAAAGCTGAAGAGATAAATAATATGTCAATAGGTGGTATACTGTTAAAGATACAGGAGTAGGAAAGCTTGTTGAAATGAAAATGTTATAGGGTAAAGGATGAGAAAGAAGACGAAAGTTAGTAAAGATATTATGCTAACTAGAGGGAAATTGAATTTGTATACTATTAAAATAGATCCAGAAGAAAAGTAGTTTAGATTGTTTGTTAAAAGAGGGGCGTTTCAAGTTTTATGAAAATTCTCTGTTTAAGTATATATTGGGATTTTGTCAACTGGCAAAGTCCCTTTTATATTGGATAAGCTAAATGGAATAAAAGTGACTCATGAAAAGATTTTTTCTTTTGAGTACAATAAAAACAATGAATCATTTGTAATATCAGTATTTAAAGAGAAAAAAAATAAAAATACTGTTAAGAAGTTTTTTATTGGGTCGATAATTTATTTAGATATATGGAGGTGAAATATGCAAATGCCAAATAATGTAAAGTTGGCAACTTCTAATATATCTGATAAAGAGAATAACACAAAAAAAACTACTGAGAAAAAAACAAAAATGGATGGGAAGAATGCCTTTTTAAATTTCTTTAGTGTGAACAAGGGAAATAAAAAGGTTGGTGAACTAGTAACTGACAAAAAAGATTCAAAGGAAAAAGTTACTAGGAGCAAGACAAAAGAAAGAGGAGTAGCTCTAGGAGTTGTACCTAATTTTGTTGTGCAAAAAAACCTTGATATTACAAAGGGAAATTCAGTAGAAAAAGTGGACTTTGGCAACAGAATAACGAGTAGCAAAATGAATGGACTAGAGGTTCTAAAAGCAAAAGATGCTAAAAAAGATAAAGTTACTGATATTAAATCAGAAAAAACTTTTACAAAAGGGGGAGAAATCCCTTTAGATGGATTTGAACTAGTAAAAAAAGGTGAAAAACCAAAAGGTGTAAAAGATATTGAAAAACTTTATGAACTTAAAGCAAATGATGCTGTTGATGAGGGACTGAAAGTTAAAGGTATTGCTAAAGGTAAAGAGATAGTAGTTGTTAAAGGAAATAGCCCTCAAACAAAAGGAAGAATCTACCTAGGTGGTGAAAATCAATTAGGAAAGAAGGACTTTTTGGAAAGTGCTAACATCTCCGAGTCAGATCTTAGAAAGGTCAACCAAGAATTAACAATGGTTACAAAAGCTAATTATGGTCTTAAAAAATTTAAAAATAAAGATGAAAAATCTTTTGATGAATTATTAAGTGTCAATAATGGGCAAAAAGGAATTAGTAATAACTTTATTGCTTCAAAAATTGAAAATGTAAATCCTAATATGAATAAACTTGATTTTTTTAATATTTTAGAACAAGTAGAAACTGGGATAAAAGTACATTTTAATAGTCAACTTAAGGAGATGAAAATCAAACTTCAACCAGAAGAACTAGGAGAAGTAGAAGTGAAACTTAAGATAGACAATAACATTATGAAAGCTGAATTTTTAGTTGAAAGTCAAAAAGTAAAAGAAATATTAGAGGGAAAATTCGATACGTTAAAAAATTCACTTTTATCAAAAGGGATAGACGCATCTGAAATAAATGTGTTTATATCTAATGGAAATGGAAGTAATAAAGGAGAGAGAACTTTCGCTTTTGAAAAGAAAGAAAGAGTGAGAATTGATAGGGAACCTGCTATAGACAAAGGAAAAATAGAAATTCTTGATAAGCAGAGTGTTAGAAATAGAAGAATAGACGATTCTTCGCTTGATATTTTCGTTTAGGAGGATAATGAATTATGTATGTAAACAATCTAGGTCTTAATATTCCAAGGGAGTTACAAGAGAGTGCACCAGTTGTAAATGAATCTCAACAACTAGGTAAAAATGATTTTATGCAACTGCTACTAGCAGAGATGCAAAATCAAGACCCTCTTGAGCCTAAAAGTAACAGTGAATCGATAGCTCAAATGGCACAATTTTCTTCTTTAGAACAAAGCTCAAATTTGAATTCAGCATTTCAAAGTTTTATGAGAATGCAAAGTATGAATGGTTTGGCTTCAAGTGCTCATGTAATTGGTAAGTATGCAACAATCCAAAATGGTTCAGAAGAGGTATCTGGAAAAGTTGTAAGTACCAGTATGAATGAAGGAGAAGTAATTGTAAAATTGGAAGTAGAAGATGGTAAAGAAATGATGGCAAAACTTAGTGGATTAATCGCACTATCTGAAAAAATGCCAGAAAAAAGAGAATATAAGCAACTCCCAGGCAATATGGATAAAATAGCTAACGTGTAGTTAGGGAGGTGGAAGTCATGGCTAGACTTATGAACACTGGTTATATTGGCAATTTGAAAGTAAATACAGATATAAATCAGAAAAATGACCCGCGTAATAAAAAGAAGCCAGCAATAGAGTTTGAAAGTGTTTTAAAAGCTGAAAAAAAACTCAAGTTTTCTGCACATGCTCAAAAGAGGATGGAAAGTAGGAATATAACATTAGATGGAGATGAAATAAAAAAAATAGAAGAAGGCGTAGCTAAACTTAGAGACAAAGGTTGCAAAGACTCAGTAATATTGTCTAAAGACAGAGCTTATGTAATTAGTATCAAAAATAATACTGTAGTAACAGTAGTAGATGAAGATACTATGAAAGACAATATCTTTACAAATATCGATAGTTTAACTTTAATTTAAGATCTAGATAAATTCATTATCACTATAAGGCTGGCCCGTAAGGAGGCCTTAGTATCATGGAACGATTGAAATGATAACTAGGAGGGAAACATATGTTAGGAGCATTATATTCAAGTATTAGTGGACTGAAGGCTCATCAAACAAAAATGAATGTAGTTGGTAATAATATTGCCAATGTCAATACAGCAGGATTTAAAAAATCATCTGTAAATTTCGAAGAGACAATGACTCAAACAGTAAAAGGTGCTAGGGGACCAGTAGATGGTCGTGGAGGGGTAAACCCTGCAACAATAGGACTTGGAGTTCAAGTTTCTAGTATTAATACAAGTTTTGAATCAGGAGCTCAACAAACAACAGGGAGAAAAACTGATTTAAGAGTAGATGGAACAGGATTTTTTGTAGTACAAGATGGAAATGCTAGAATGTACACAAGAGCTGGAAACTTTAATTTAGATGGAAATGGAACTCTTGTTATGCCTAATGGAATGAAGGTGCAAGGGTGGCAAGCGACAATTAGAGAAGACGGAACTCAGGGAATAGATAATGATACTCCGCTGGGAGATCTTGCTATTAGAATGGGATCTGTATTACCAGGTAAAGCTACAGATTCAGTTGATTATGTAGGTAATTTAAGTCAAAATGCAGGTATACAAAATATAACTTTATCTGTTGATGATTTGACTGGGAAAAAAGTAGATGTTACAATTAAATTCAATTATGATATAGCAAATAATAAATGGAATTGGAGAGCAGAAGGAGAAGGAATAACTGGTAAAGGAGCTTTTGAACTTGATGAAAAAGGAAATATCAAAAAAAGCTTCCCAGGTGAAACTACACCTATTCAAAATGTTAATGGAATTTTAATTAGTTCACCAGTTGCTGGAAAGATAAGTTTTGCTGAACTTGCTGATATGAGTAATAGAAAAACTGCTGTATATGCAGATAATGGAGTTGCAACATCAGCAGAAGTGTATGATACTTTAGGAAATACTCATACAACAAGCATGAAATATACTAAAGTTTCAGAAAACATTTGGGACTGGGAAGCAAAAGTTGCTAATGGTGCAAAAGTAGATAATGGAAGAGGATTTGTGACATTTGATGCAAGAGGTCAGATGAATGGAAATTATATATATGCAGATCCAAATAATCCAGATACATTGCCAGAAGGAATTACAAGTATATTTTATGAAAGTGGAGTAACTAATCCTGATGGAACATTGAATTTTGGAGATGCAGCAAGTGAATATGTAATGGATGCAAATGGAATTGTTAAATTTAGAGGAACTCAGGTTCCTGGAGGTCCAGAACCTGGGCAGATTATGAACAAACAATTTGAAGGTCAAGTTACATTTGACCCAGCTGATAATGGACAAGCTCCACCACCATCAAAAGGTGCAGCACCAGTTGCACTTAATTTAAACTTAAGCAATGTAACACAATTTGCTGCTCAATCGTCTGTTGCACTTGAATCACAAAATGGATATGGTATGGGTGAATTAGAAACATTTAATATTGCTGATACTGGTGATATTATGGGATTCTATTCAAATGGATATCAGCAAATAATTGGAAGGGTAGCTTTAGCTAAATTTACTAACCAAGAAGGCTTACAAAATGCAGGAGGAAGTGTATTTAAACAAACTTCTAACTCAGGTGAGGCTATGGTATTAAAACCAGGTACTGCAGGTACTGGTAAAGTTGTTGCGGGAGCACTAGAAATGTCAAATGTTGATTTGGCTCAAGAGTTTACTGATATGATAGTAGCTCAAAGAGGATTCCAAGCAAATTCTAAGACAATTTCTGCTTCGGATCAAATACTTCAGGATTTAATTAATTTAAAAAGATAATAGTGGGAAGGGCTAGCCCTTCCTAAAAGCTATAGTAATTAGATAAAATAAATGATATAATAAGGTGGGAAGTATGATAATAGTTCATAGATTAGGGAAGGAAGAGGGGTTAATTGCTATAAATGCTGAAATGATAGAATTTATTGAAAGTAATCCTGATACACTTATTACTTTATCTAGCAATAAAAAAATTGTAGTGAGAGAAAGTATGGAAGAAATTATAAAACTAATTATAGAATACAAACAAAGTATAAAATAGGAGGCTAAATATGGATATTGCTACACCGCTGGGTCTAGTGATGATATTATTATTAATGCTTTATGGTATGGGGTTTAATATAGGACCATTTTGGGATCCCAACTCTGCCGCAATAGTTATTGGTGGAACTTTTGGAGCTATATTTGTGTCATTTCCTCTACCAGTTTTGAAAAACCTTCCTAAGGTTATAATGAAAACTTTTAAGAATGAAGTACCTAATAATATAGAAATCATAAAAAACTTAGTGAAATTTTCTGAAAAAGCAAGAAAAGAAGGTCTACTATCGTTGGAACAAGATTTAGCTGAGATAGATGATGAGTTTTTGAAAAAAGGTATGCAACTTGTAGTAGATGGAACTGATCCAGAGTTGGTTAAAAGTATATTAGATAGTGAAATAAGCTTCATTGAGCAAAGACATAGTCAAAGTAAATCTGTAATGAAAACAGGAGCATCTATGGGTCCAGCATATGGGATGATAGGGACTCTAATTGGTCTTATTCTTATGCTAGGGAACTTGAATGATCCTTCGGCAGTTGGGCCAGCTATGGCTGTTGCACTGATAACTACTTTATATGGTTCGATGATTGCTAACATAATATTTGACCCTATGGCAAATAAACTTGAGTATTATAGTGCTCAAGAGATATTAAGCAAAGAAATTACAATAGAAGGAATATTATCGATACAAGGTGGAGATAATCCTAAAGTATTAGAGGAAAAGTTAAAATCTTTCCTACCACCAAATGAAAGAGCAGATTTAGAACAAGAAGAAGGTGAATAATATGGGACAAAAAAAATGTAACTGTCCTCCAGAAGGCCTTCCAGGTTGGATGGCAACTTATGGAGATATGGTAACTTTACTTCTTTGTTTCTTTGTACTTTTATTTGCAATGTCTACTACTGATGCTAACAAATTTAAAAATGCCATGATGGCTTTTAGAGGAACTTTTGGTCTTATGGATGGAGGGAAAACAGTTTCACCAGAAGACTTTATGAGTAATGCTAGAATAGATAGTAGGGGAAGTGAATTTAAGTACCAAACTATAGCTAAAAAAATAAAAGGTGATTTGGAAAAATTTGCTGGAGAAATGAGTAAAAACTCTTCTAGTACAGAAGAAACTGATTTATCTCAAGTGGCAGATATAAAAATTACTGATAGAGGAATAGAAGTTGCTCTAGGTGATGAAGTTTTATTTGATTCTGCAAAAGCAGAACTAAAACCAAGAGCTAAAGAGATATTAAATGTTATATTAAGTACAATAACAACTCTTGATAATGAAGTAATTGTTGAAGGGCATACAGACAGTAGAAGAATTAATACAGAAAAATTCCCAAGTAACTGGGAGTTATCTGGAGCTAGAGCAGCAAGTGTTGTAAGATATTTTTTAGAAAAAGACAATGGTATTTCTAAAAGAGCATCTATAGCTGGTTATGCAGCTACTAGACCTGTTGCAGTTAATAGTACTGTTGAGGGTAGGCAAAAAAATAGAAGAGTGAATATAGTAATACTAAAATCTATAGAGGAAAGAGTAGCAGAACAGAATATTGATCTTTCTGTAGTGGAGTAAAAGGAGGAAGAATGGCAGACGAAGTTAAGAAGAAAAAAAGCGAAAAGAAGGGACTTCCTTTTGTTACAAAAGCAATAATAATAGCAATAATGGCTTTGTTGGTTGTAATCATATCTGTTGGGACAGCTTTTTTCGTAGCAACTAATGTAAAAGGTTCTGGAAATGAAAATACGGTTGGTAAAGACGTTATGGAGGTAGAAAAAACTGCTTATGGGCAAACAATTAATTTTGGAGAAT
This sequence comes from uncultured Fusobacteriaceae bacterium, assembly GCA_964517235.1. Lineage (GTDB taxonomy): Bacteria > Fusobacteriota > Fusobacteriia > Fusobacteriales > Fusobacteriaceae > CAZFBB01. The sequence continues at coordinate 11,553 of CAZFBB010000050.1, read as the reverse complement.
ATACACTTAACCTTAAAGAAAGATCTCCAAGATATTTAGTAGTTAGAATATTTTTAGAGTTAAATCCAAATATAAAAGAAAAAGAAGTTGAAAAGATAAATACAGAAATTTCTACTAAAAGAGTAATTATTGAAGATAGATTATTATCTATTATGATGAGTAAGAGTGTTAATGATCTTATGGCAGATGAAGACTTTCAAAATTTGAGAGAAGAACTTGCTAAAGAGATTAATAGTATCCTTGGAAAAGAGTATGTTGTAAATATAAGGTTTAACAACTGGCTTATCCAATAGCTTAGGTGGTGAGTTAAATGAGTGATGTTTTATCTCAATCGGAAATTGATGCGCTACTTTCATCCATTTCTAGCGGAGAAGTAGACATTGATGAAGTAAAGAATAAAGAAGAAGAAAAGAAGATAAAAGTCTATGATTTTAAGAGGCCAGATAAATTTTCAAAGGATCAGTTAAGAACTTTGCAAATGATACATGAAACATTTTCGAGACTTGTTTCAACTATGCTTTCTGGACAACTTAGAACAAATTGTCATGTACAAGTAACTTCAGTTGACCAAATAACTTATGAAGAGTTTATCAGATCTATACCAGAATTAACTATCTTATCAGTATTTGATATGGGAACTTTAGAAGGAAATGCAGTTCTTGAATTAAACTCTAATATAGGGTATGTAATCATAGATAGAGTTTTTGGTGGTACAGGAAAAGCAGATCATGGAAGAGTAAGAGAACTTACAGATATAGAAACTACAGTAGTGGAAAAATTTGTAGGAAAGATGTTAGGGTATCTTAGTGAGTCTTGGCAAGACATAATAGAAGTTATGCCTAAAATAGATCAAATGGAAGCTAATCCACAATTTTTGCAAATTGTAGGACCTACTGAAATGGTAGTATTACTTAGTTTTGAAATTAAAGTTGGAGAGGCCGTTGGAATTATGAACATATGTTATCCAGCACCACTTATAGACCCAATAGTTTCAAAACTTTCAGCACAATACTGGTTCTCTAATGTTAAAAAGGAAAAAACAGAAGAAAATCTAAGTGCAATAAGAAAAAGGTTAAATAAAGTGGCTGTACCAGTTGTTGCTAAACTGGGAGATACAGTTATATCCTTTGAAGATTTTATTGAATTAAATGTAGGTGACGTGATTCCGCTAAACAAAAATGTTAATAACTTTATAGATGTAATTGTTGGTAATAAAAAGAAATTTAGGGGAATTCCAGGAATAGAAGGGAAAAAAATGGCAATAGCTATAGAAGAAGTAATTGGAGAAAGGGGTGAGTAATTATGGAAGGGATATTATCTCAAGAAGAAATTAATGCATTACTTTCAGGAGCTGATATTGATAGTTCTGAAGAGGAAGCAGTACCAGTAGAAGAAGTCAAATATGAACCATCATTTAAACTTGATAAAAATGAAGAAGATGCAATTGGTGAAGTTGGAAATATTTCTTTAGGATCATCATCGACTGCTTTATCAACTTTATTGTCAAAGGAAGTCCAAATTACAACTCCGAAGGTAGAAGTATACAACTATGATAGTTTCTTGAAATTAGTAGGAACAGAAGAAAAGGTACTTATTCAAATAGAATATAGAACGGGATTTGTTGGTTTAAATATATTACTTATTGACAAAAAGGATGCAGCATTAATAGGTGATCTTATGATGGGTAATGATGGAAGTAGTCCACCAGAAGAATTGGATGATTTATATTTGAGTGCTGTAAGTGAAGCAATGAATCAAATGATGGGTTCTTCGGCAACTGCCCTTGCAGGTATGTTTTCAAAAGAGGTGGATATAATGCCACCAAAACTTACTGTAACTGGAACAGATAATCTTAAGGAGACTACAAGTTTTTTTAGGGAAAATAGTGAGTTTATAACAGTAGCTTTTGATATGGAAATTGAAAATCTAATTAAAACAAAAATTTATCAAGTAATGGCTGTTAAGTTTGCCAAAAACCTTATAAATGAACTGTTTGATTCGATGAATGCAAGTAACACAAGTAAGAAAGCTGAAGAAAAGGTTGTTGCGAAAAAAGAAGAAGAAGTAAAATATCAACAAGGAAACATGAGTTCTTCATCGAATACTGCTTATGTGGCTCAAGGGCAAACAGGGGGGCAAACAGGAAATATGCAACCTAATTTCGATCAAAATATGATGATGCAACAGATGATGCAACAAATGATGATGCAACAGCAAATGATGAATAATCAACAACAAAATGTAAATGTTCAACCAGCAGAGTTTATGACTTTTGGTAAAAATAAAATTAGAGAGATGCACTCTAATATGGATATGATTATGGACGTTCCGTTGCAGGTTACTGTTGAACTAGGTAGGACAAGGATGCTAATCAAAGAAATACTTGACTTGGGTCCTGGGTCTATAGTAGAATTAGATAAGTTAGCAGGTGAACCTGTTGATATACTTGTTAATAATAAACTTATCGCCAAAGGTGAAGTTGTTGTAATTGATGAAAGTTTTGGTGTAAGAATTACAGATATAATTAGCAAAATGGAAAGAATGAATAAAGTACAGTAAGGAGGAGTATAATGAGCGCAAAAATACTAATTGTTGATGATGCTGCTTTCATGAGAATGATGATAAAAAACATTCTTGTTAAGGAAGGGTATGAGGTAGTTGGTGAAGCAGAAAATGGAGCTCAAGCTGTAGAAAAATACAAAGAATTAAATCCTGATTTGGTAACAATGGACATAACAATGCCTGAGATGGATGGTATTTCAGCTGTAAAAGAAATTATGAAAATCAACTCTGGAGCAAAGGTAGTAATGTGTAGTGCAATGGGTCAACAAGCCATGGTTATTGATGCTATACAAGCAGGGGCAAAAGATTTTATAGTTAAGCCATTCCAAGCAGATAGAGTTATAGAAGCAATTTCAAAAGTATTGGGATAGTTTATGAGTGAGGGAACTTATTTTGAACTTCTCTTGCCACTAATATCCTTACTCTTTATACTTCTTTTGGTAGTTTTTGTATATTTGTATATGCAAAAGGGTAAAAAGGGTTTCTTTAAAGATAAGAATATGAAAGAGCTTAGTAGACTTTATTTATCTAATAAGAGCTTTGTTTCTATTGTTAAAGTAGGGGAAAAAATTTATCTTCTAGGTATAAGTGATAATAGTGTAAACCTTATAGATATACTAGATAGTCTAGAGGGAATAAATGAATTAAATATTGACGAAAAAAAAAGTAATTTTACATTTAAAGAGATACTTAATAAGGAAATATTGTTAGATAAAATAAATAAAGTAAAGAAAAAAATACAAAAATAAGAGGGTAGAGCATGAAAAAAGTAAGTAGACTATTTTTAATGGTTTTTATATCAACTATGACTTATGCTAATGTAACAATTCCAAAAATTGACTTTAGTATAGAACAAAGTTCTAGTCCTACTGACTTGGTTAGTAGTTTGCAAATATTGATTATTTTGACAGTACTAACACTTGCTCCTTCTATTATTATAATGACAACCTCTTTTGTTAGGATAATAGTGGTTTTCCATTTTATAAGGCAAGCAATAGGTCTTCAACAGATGCCACCTAACCAAGTCTTAGTTGGAATGTCCCTTATACTAACTTTTTTTATTATGCAACCAACTATATCAGAGGTTGTAGAAAAGGGAGTTAATCCATATATTAATAGGGAAATTGGTCAAGAGGAGTTTTTTCAAAATATTCAAAACCCTCTAAAGTCTTTTATGTTGAAACAAACAAAAGAAAAGGACTTGGAGTTGTTTTTAAAAGCTTCTAAAGCAGAAGTTCCTAAAAGTAGAGAAAAAACTTCTTTTTGGGTAGTATTACCTGCTTTTATTCTTAGTGAGTTAAGTAGAGGATTTGAAATAGGAATATTAATATTTATTCCATTTATAATAATAGATATGATAGTAGCAACAGTTCTAATGTCATTAGGAATGATGATGTTACCACCTGTAAGTATATCTATGCCATTTAAATTACTGTTATTTGTTATGGTAGATGGTTGGACACTTATAGTAGATTCGTTAATAAAGAGTTTTATTTAGGAGAGTTTAATGACAGAAGAATTGATTATAAAACTCATAATGGAAGCACTAATGATAATTTTAAAGATAACCTTACCGATTCTTATAGTAGGGTTGTTAGTTGGTTTGTTAGTTGGGATATTTCAAGCAACTACTCAGATACAAGAGATGACTCTAAGTTTTATACCTAAGATTATTTCGATTTTTTTGGTGATGTTTATATTGGGTCAATGGATGCTTACAACTCTTGTAGAACACATTAGACATTTATTAAACTTAATTCCGACTTTGGGGTAAATATGTTATTATTTAATGAAACTGTAATTTTTTTTACACTTATACTATTTAGAATAAGTGGAATATTTTTCTTTAGCCCTTTTTTCTCTAGTTTAGCAATTAATGGTAGAGTAAGGGTTGGTTTTTCGTTTTTTGTAAGTTTTTTAATTTATAATATTGTTCCAAAGAGTAGTATAGCTATTGTAAATATGGATTTTTTGATATATGCAATGCTTTTAATAAAAGAATTATTTATAGGAGCTTTATTAGGTTTTTTAGTTGCAGTAGTTTTTTCTACTATACAAACTGCTTCACAGATATACAGTATGAATATGGGACTTATGATGGCTAGTGCATATGATCCACTTAGTCAGAATCAAACACCAGTCCTTGGTCAATTAAAAAACCTTTTTGTATTGGCTCTTTTTTTTATATATGGAATACATAGACTAATGATTTTGAGGATTATAGATACTTTTTACTATTCTCCAATAGGTCAAATTACATATAACGTCCCACAAATAACAGAATTTTTCATTAAACAATTTGCATATTATTTTTTTGTGGCAATACAGATATCACTTCCTGTAATTGGAGTTTTACTTCTCATTGACATGACTCTTGGGATATTATCAAGAATTGCACCTCAGATGAATGTTTTTTTTATAGGAATGCCACTTAAGTTGTTAGTAGGATTTATAGTATTATCTAGTTTTGCTCCATACTTTGTAAATTTTTATACTTTAGTTTTTGAAAAGTTAAATAGTAAAATACTAGAACTTTTTAAGATAAGTATGTTTTAGGAGAAGAGATGCTAGTAGAAGCCAAATTTAAAATTAATCTTCAACTCTTTGCAGATAGTGCTGATAAAACGGAGCCAGCGACACCTAAAAGAAGAAGAGAAGCAAAACAAAAAGGACAAGTTGCAAAAAGTCAGGATCTTGCTCAAGTTTCTACACTATTAGGTGGAATAATAATAATGAATGTTCTAGCAAGTAGACTATATGACTTGTTAGTAGTGGAAACAATAAAACATTTATCGCAAATAAATATAGATGTGTTAACAACTGAGGTATTTAAAGAAAATCTATTGAGGTTTGCAGGAGTATTTTTTATTATCGTAGCTCCTATATTAAGCACAGTATTACTTATTGGAATTCTTGTTAATTATTTGCAAGTAGGGTTTATGTTTACCTTAGATCCCATTAAGCCAAGTTTTGAAAAAATGAGTCCACTTAAGGGATTAAAGCAACTATTTTCAATGAGAAAAATGGTAGAACTTATTAAAACACTTATAAAACTGGTGATTATTAGTTATTATGGTTATTTAGTTATTAAAGAAAAAATGGCTAGTTTTATGGAACTACCTTATGAAGATCCAATAAAAGGATTTGTGTTTATTTTTGATATAATATACAGTACAGTAGTAAAAATAGCAGCAGGGCTTTTTGTCATTTCACTATTTGATTATTTTTATCAAAAATATGAATTTGAAAAGTCTATAAAGATGAGCAAACAAGAGATAAAAGATGAGTATAAACAAACTGAGGGTGATCCTCAGATTAAAGGTAAAATTAAACAGATGCAGAGGGAACTTTTGAAAAAAAAGATGATAGAAGATGTTCCAAAAGCTACAGTTGTTATTACTAACCCAACTCATATATCTATTGCCCTTAAATATGAAAGGGGAATGGGAGCACCAGAAATTGTTGCTAAAGGTGTTGATCATATGGCAATGAGGATAAGAGAAATAGCAAAAGAAAATAAAATTCCTCTTATAGAAAATAAACCTCTTGCAAGAGGAATGTATGGAGTTGTAGAGGTAGGAGATGAAATTCCAGAAGAATTTTATCAAGCAGTAGCAGAGATTCTAGCTGTAATACTAGATTAGAGGAGTGTAGAGATTATAATGGCACAAGATTTTATTATGGGAAAAAGGTTTAGTATATTGGTACCGATATTAATTATAGGTGTTGTACTTATGTTTTTTGTACCATTACCAATCTTTTTATTAGATTCATTTCAAGCAATCAACATTACTTTGGGGATAAGTATATTGTTAATTTCAATGTATGTAAATCAACCTTTAGATTTTTCAATTTTCCCATCTATTTTGTTGGTAACTACATTATTTAGATTGGCACTTAATATGTCTTCAACTAAACTGATTTTGTTAAAAGGTATTAGTTTTGACGGGAAATTAATTAGAACTTTTGGTGACTTTGTTGTTGGTGGAAATTATGTTATTGGTATTATTGTATTTATTATTTTAGTAGTTATGCAATTTTTAGTAATAACCAAAGGTTCTGAAAGGGTAGCTGAAGTTAGTGCAAGATTTACTTTGGATGCAATGCCCGGTAAACAAATGAGTATAGATGCTGATTATAATGCTGGACTTATAAATGAAGATGAAGCGAGAAGTAGAAGAAAGCAAGTTCAAGAAGAAGCTGATTTTTATGGTTCAATGGACGGGGCATCAAAATTCGTAAAGGGAGATGCTATTGCGGGTATTGTTATAACAGTAGTAAATATAATTGGTGGATTAACAGTAGGTTTGTTAAGGGGAGAAGCTTTAGTTGAAGCAGCTCAGACATATATCATCCTAACTATAGGAGATGGTTTAGTATCTCAAATTCCAGCACTATTAATATCAGTAGCAACAGGTATGATAGTAACAAAGTCTGCAACAGATGCTGATTTTGGAACAGATGTTATTAAACAATTTTTTCAAGAACCAAAGATACTTTATATAGTATCAGGAACGTTATTAATAATGGGGTTAATTCCAGGTATGCCCAAGATACCATTTTTCCTACTATCAACTTCACTTGGTCTATTAGGTTATACTATGGCTAAGAACATAAAAGAATTTAGTGAACATGTAGAAGAAGAAGTTGTAGAAGAAGTTAGTGATGAAGAGAGAAATGCTCAAGAAGTAAGAGATTTGTTAAAGGTAGATCCTATGGAGTTAGAATTAGGTTATAGTTTAATTCCACTTGTAGATAAGGATCAAGGGGGAGACCTTTTGGAACGTATAACAATGATTAGAAAGCAAATTGCTATGGAACTTGGTATAATTGTTCCTTATATGCGTATTAGAGATAATATGCAACTTAATCCAAATGAATATGCGATAAAAATTAAGAGTTCTAGAGTTGCTCAAGGAGATCTTATGGTAGGAAACTATATGGCTATGAATCCAGGAAGTGTTATGGAAGAGATAGCGGGAATTCCTACAGTAGAGCCAGCTTTTAACCTTCCAGCCATTTGGATAGGTGAAGACCAAAGAGAAAGGGCAGAATTGTTAGGGTATACAGTAGTTGACCCAACAAGTGTTTTAGCAACTCATATAACAGAAACAATTAAAAAATATTCAGCAGATATTTTAGACAGAGAAGTAGTAAAAGAACTGATAGATAATGTAAAAAGTGAATATGAAGTAATAGTAGAAGAGGTATATCCAAAGAAATTTGATTTAGGAGAACTTCAAACAGTATTGCAAAATCTATTATTAGAGGGTGTGTCTATAAGAAATATGCCACTTATACTAGAAGCAATTGCTGATGCGAGTAAACTTACACAGAATTTAGATACATTGTCTGAGTATGTTAGAAGTGGAATAGCTAGGCAAATATGCAATAGTTTACAAGGATATGATGGTAAATTAAGAGTACTTACTATAGACCCAAGTTTAGAAGAAAATTTTAGGGAAAACCTTCAAGAAACAGATTTAGGAAATTATATAGCTCTCGATCCAAATACAAATAATCAATTTATTTATGCAGTAAGTAATGAGAGTAAAAAATGTACTTCTATGGGATACGCAACTGTAATATTGGCGGCACCTGAGTTGAGAAAACCCATTAGAAGATTGTTAGAAAGAGACCTTAGAGGAGTAGCGGTATTGTCTTATAATGAGATAATAGCAGATATAGAATTAGAGGCAGTAGGGATGGTGAGTGTTAATTAATGGATATTAATAGTTTAAAGATAAAAACATATGTAGAAGATGAGTATAAAATGGCATATGCTAAAGCAAGAAAGGAACTTGGTTCAAATCTTGTAATTATTGATAAAAAGGAAATTAAAGAAGGAGGAATTTTTGGACTTTTTGGAAAGAAAAAAGTGAAAGTCACTTTTGGAATTGAAAAGTTTAAAAATAAAAGAGTTGAGCAAGAAAAGGAAATAATTACAGCTCTTAGAGATGCTGCTAAAAAACATATGGCAGATGTAGTTGAAGAAAAAAAAGAAGAAGGTGGATTTAAACCTCTATTTGACAGTGTTAAGAAAAAAAGTACTGATACTAGTGGAGTTTATAGTCCTTTTGGAAAAGAGGAAAAAAAATCCTTGTCGGATATACAAAGAGAACTTAATCTGTCTAACTATGGGAATTTTGAGCTAGAAAAAGAAGTGGTAGAAGATGGAAGTGAGATTGAAGCAATAAAAAGAGAGATTGAAAGGGAATTGGAAAAAAATAATAAAAAATCTATTAGAACAGAAGTTAATCTTGATTTGATTGAAAGATTAAGAGATAATGAAATTCCCAGAGAAATCGCATATGATATAGATGAATATTTTGAAATCCACAATTTTGATAAGAATGAATTGTATTCTGGATTAAAAAGCTATTTTAAAAAGCATATAAAGATAAAAAGAGATGATAAAGATAAAAAATTTGTTATGCTTATTGGGCCTACAGGAGTTGGGAAAACAACTACTTGTGCAAAAATAGTGGCAAATAACTGGAGAAATGAAAAAAATGTAGGGTTTATTACAGCAGATACATATAGGTTAGAAGCTGTTAGCCAGCTGAAAGCTTATGCAAATATCATGAGGGTACCAATAGAAGTTGTAAAAAAACCTGAGGAACTAAATGGAGTAATAGAAAAATTTAGAGATAAAGATTTGGTACTTATGGATACAGCAGGAAGAAGTCCTAAAAATAAAGAACAAATGGATGAACTTAAAAGTTATGTTAGTTCCAAAGGGGACAATATGGAGACTATATTAGTCCTTAGTGCAACAAGTAAAGCATCTGTAATAAATGAAACTATAGAAAAATTTGAACAAATAGGTTTTGACAGTATTATTATTACAAAACTTGATGAGACTAATAGTGCAACATTGCTTTTAACAATATTGAAGAAATATGATTATCCTATTTACTATATTACAAATGGGCAAAGTGTGCCAGATGATATTGAAATATGTACAGAAAATATGCTTACTGAGATATTTATTAAGGGGATTAAATAATGGATCAAGCTGCAAAATTAAGAAGTTTGGTTAGAGACCGAATTAGTGAAGGGAAAAATATTAGTACAAGTGAAAATAAAAATGCCCGTATAATATCTATAACATCGGGTAAAGGGGGCGTTGGGAAAACAAGTATAAGTGTGAATCTTGCTGCAACATTTGCTAAAAGAGGCAAAAAAGTTTTAGTAATTGATGCTGATTTAGGGCTTTCAAACGTAGAAATTATGCTTGGAGTAACACCTTCTCACACACTTAGAGACGTAATAAAAATAGGAAAAGCAATAGAAGATGTAATTATCAATGGGCCATTTAATATTGATTTTATATCTGGTGGTAATGGGTTTTTGGAATTGGCAGAATTATCAGATATGGAAAGAGAAGAAATTTTGATAAAAATCCAAAAATTGGATGAACTTTATGATATAATTATAATAGATACAGGTGCAGGAATATCTAAAAATGTTACAGCATTTTTGGAAATTAGTGATGAAGTTTTGGTAGTTACTACCTCTGAGCCGACAGCACTTACGGATGCTTATAGTATAATTAAAGTTTTGCATGAGGCTCAAATTGAACAAGAAATGGGGCTTATTATAAATCGTGTAAAAAATAGAAATGAGTATCAGCAAGCTTCCGATATATTAATAAATACAGCAAAAAAGTTTTTGAATCAAACTGTTAGGAATATAGGTTATGTATATGAAGATTCAAATGTAAGAAAAACTATATATAAAAAGACTCCTTTTGTTATTTATTATCCAGCTTCGAGAGCAAGTGATTGTATTATAGATATAATAAATACTTTGTCTATAGATAGCAAAGGGGAAGTTAAAAAAAGTATAATGGATAAATTTAGAAAACTTTTTAAGACAAGCAGGTGAAAAGAATGATTAAGGTAATGGTAGTGGATGATTCTGTTTTTATGAGAAAAATGATTACTAAAATGCTTGAAAAAGAAAAAGATATTGAGGTAATAGCAACTGCTAGAAATGGGAAAGAAGCAATAGACCTTAATATTAGACTTAAGCCAGATGTAATAACTTTAGACATAGAAATGCCACAAATAAATGGATTAGAAGCTCTAAAAGAAATAATGTCAACAAGACCTACTAAAGTTATTATGCTAAGTAGTTTGACTGTTGAGGGAGCTAAAGAAACTATTAAATCTTTGGAATTAGGAGCTTTTGATTTTTTATCAAAACCAGATGGGAAGAGTATATCTCTTAATATTGAAAAAGTAGAAGAAAATTTACTTGAATTAGTAAGAGCAGCTTCAAAAGCTGATGAAAAATTATTATTAAATAAGCCTAAAGTAGAAGTAAAGATTAGTCCTTTGAAAAGGCCTAGTTTTACAAAGATATTAGAAAAGAAAGCTTTTGGAGGAATACCAGAAAAGATAATTGCAATTGGAATATCTACAGGTGGACCCAAAGCTCTTCAGACTATTTTACCTAAAATACCTAAAGAGATAAATGCGGGTATACTTATAGTCCAGCATATGCCACCTAAGTTTACCAAGTCTCTCGCAGATAGGTTAGACGAACTATGTGAAATAGGTGTAAAAGAAGCGGTGGAAGGTGAAGCTATATTAAAGGGACAAGCTTACATTGCCCCAGGTGATTATCATATGGTAGTTAAGAAAAAGGCAGGTAAAAAAATAATTAGTCTAAATCAAAAACCTGCAACACAGGGGCATAGACCTTCAGTAGACATAATGTTTGACTCAGTAAAAGACAGCTATAGTCCAAGTGAAATCATATCTGTAATAATGACTGGTATGGGTAAGGATGGAGCAAGGGCTATTAAAGATATAAAAGACTATGGTGGAAAAACCATTGGTCAAAGTGAAAAAACTTGCGTAGTTTATGGCATGCCTAGAGTAGCTTTTGAATACGATGCTTTAAATCATGTTGTAGACTTGGAAGAGATACCGAACCAAATAATAAAACTGCTAAAATAGGGGGAATTCAAAATGAGTATGG
>CAZFBB010000049.1:0-18949 GCA_964517235.1 uncultured Fusobacteriaceae bacterium | reverse complement strand
ATATTAAATAAATCTGTAAACTTAAGGGCTCCCCACTTATCATAAGTGTTAAATATACTTGATATTAGTTCCATAATGCACCTCCTAAATTGATTTACCTATCCTTAATCCCATATAAGGTAAACTACCGTTATTATCAGGTTTAACAGTATTTCCATAATCTGAATTTCTATAATATTTTTTTGTTGTGGAAGCTTCACCTCTACTAGAACCTCCCTTAATAAGTATGTCTTTATTGTCTATTTCATACAAATAACTTTTATTAGAGCTATTTACAACATAACTATTAGTAGTATATTCATATACATTTCCAGCCATATCATATATTCCTAATTCATTAGGCTTTTTGAGTCCAACTTTATTCGTTTCATAAATTCGATTTTCTACAACTGTGCCACCAATATTAATTTTTTCAATATGATAATTGCTATTATTAATAAACCAACCAACTTCATCTAAATTATTTGAGCCTGAATACTCAAAGCCATTTGATTTATTTCCACCAATATATGCAAATTCCCACTCAGCTTCTGTTAATAGTCTATAACCTTTTACTTTAGACAAATCATTGGTTACGTAACCATATTGGTCTACTAACTGCCCAAATTCATTATAAGCTTTGGGAACTCCCTTTATAATACTTAATTCATTACAAAACTTAATTGCATCTAAAAAGCTAATATTCTCAACTGGTCTATAATCACCTTGAAAATAAGAGAAATTTTTCCCAATAACTTCCCTATAAATCTTTTGAGTAACTTCAAATTTTGATACCAAAAAACTACTAACTTTTATAGAGTAATTTTTCCCTTTAAACTCATAATTATAAGTACCACCTTCAACTTCTAACATTTCAATATTTACATCTCTTACAAATTGTTTACTATAACCCTTACCCTTGCTACATCCTATAAAAGTCAATAAAATCATTAAAACAAATAAAATTTTATTCATATTTTGCCTCCATTTTAATATATAATATATTACACTTTATATTAAACTATACCTTTTTTTTATCTGATTTTAAAGAACATTTTAAGAACTACTTCCTTTACTAAACAAATGATTTAATACCTCTTTCCTCCTCTCTTAACTCCACATTATCAGCATAAATATCAAACTCTTTTTTAAAGAGTAGTATTATATTTTTTAACTTTCAAACTTTCATTATCTGTTATTTTTTCCTTTCCCCTTCATATATAAAAGATAAATTTTCTAATCTAGTCCCAAATCTTCCATTGCTAATTTTTCTTTTCTATTCATCGAAATAAATTCTCTTTTTACCGTTAATATTACCCAAATAGCAATCAATAAATCTATAAAAAAAGCTCCATAATAAATCGTCTTTAATCCATAAATAGGAGGAAATATTAACATTACAGGTACATAAAAGATTATTTGTCTACATATTCCTATAATTCCGGCTGATTTTCCTTTATTTATAGCTGGTAAAAAAGTCATACCTATAAATATTACAGGAGTTAGAGGTAGGGTAGATATGTACACTCTATAATAATTTAAATATTCTAAAGAAATATTAGTATAAGGTAAGATAAAAGATAATACCAAAGCTGGTTTTATCAATGATAATAAATATAAGGGTAATATTAATATAGTAGCACTTATTATAAATATTACTAAACTCTTTTTTACTCTATAAAAGTATTTTGCTCCATAATTTATTCCTGCTACAGGTTGATATGCTCTCATTAGACCAAATAATGGTGTTAAAGAAGTTATGAATATCCTTGTACTTGCTCCTGCAAAAGCAATGTCAAAATCATTTCCTATTTTAGAAACAGCTTTATATATAACTATTGATTGTATAAAAGACATTATAATCATAATAAAGGAAGGAAAGCCCATAGAATTTATCCTTTTGATAATATTTTTATTATATAAAAAACCTTTAGGTTTTGCTTTAAAACTAGCTTTTTCCCTTGCAAAATACAAGTACCCATAAATTGTATAAGTAACCATAGCTATATTTGTTCCCCATGCTGCTCCTTCTACTCCATAATTCAATATTCCTATTAGTACATAGTTTATTACTATGTTTACTACTAAGCCAACTCCCATTATCACAGCAGCTTTTTTCATTCGCCCCTCTGCTCTGATTATCATATTATAGTAGAGACCTTGTATCCAAAAAAAAGCACCAACAATAGTAATATTAAAATATTTAATACCATATAAAGCAACTTCTCCTTTTCCTCCCATGAGAGAAAGTAGCTTATTACCAAAGAAAAAACCAAAAAATATATATAATAGAGTCCATATTAAAGTTAAACTATTGGCATTTTTAAGAATTTTTTCTTCATTAGTTTTTCTACCTTTTCCCAATTCTATACTTAAAAAAGACCCTGCTCCAACTCCTATTAAAGAACCTATTCCCAAAGATAGCTGAGTTATAGGATATGCAAGAGATACACCTGCTAAGGCTTTTTCTCCCACAAACTTCCCAACAAAAACACCATCTATAAAGGTGTTTAATCCATATAAAAGCATAACAATAATTGCTGGCCAAGAAACATGAAACATTACAAACCATAAATTATCTTCTAATATCATTGTTTTTTCATCTTTATTCATAAAACTCCCTCTATTAAAATTAATTATTAACTTTTTTCCTATTTTATACTTCTTAGGGTTAAAGATAGCCAGTAGAAGGAAAAGATACTAGGCTTATTTATCTATTTCTTCCCCTTAAAAAAAAATACCAATAAAACTAATAAAGGGTTGATTATTAATAAAGTTAAAAAATTCTATTTCCTACCCTTCATCTATATCTTCCATTCTACACTATTTTGTTGTTTATCCCACAATCTCTTATATAAATTATTATTTTCAATTAATTCTTTATGTTTACCTACTTCTACAACTTTCCCCCTATCTAATACAATTATCTTATCTGCATTTTTTATGGTTTTTAATCTATGAGCAATAACTACAAGAGTTTTATCAACAGTTAGTACATCTATGGCTTTCTGTATAGCTTTTTCATTTTCTGGATCTAAAGAAGAAGTTGCTTCATCTAATACAACTATGGGCGAATCTTTAAGTATTGCTCTTGCTATACTTAACCTTTGTTTTTCCCCACCAGATAGTGTATTTCCCCCTTCACCTATAGTTGTTTCATATGACTTTGGCAAAGATTCAATGAATTCATCTATTCTAGCTTTTTTAGCTACTTCTTTTATTTCATCTTCACTTGCCCCTTCTTTACCTATACCAATATTATTTTTAATAGTATCTCTAAAAAGATATACATCTTGAAAAACCATGGAAAATTTAGTTAGCAATTTATCTGGGTCAAGTTTTTTTATATTAATCCCACCTAGAAATATACTCCCCCTTTGTATATCCCAAAATCTACATATCAAGTGAGCTAAAGTCGATTTCCCACTTCCACTTGGTCCTACAAAAGCTACAAATTCTCCTTCTTTTATTTCAAAACTTACATCTTCAATTACATATCTATCTTTATAAGCAAAAAACACATTTTGTAATTTAATATTATTATTTTTAGGCATTTCTATTTCTTCATAAGTTAGAGGTTTTGTATCAAATAGTTCTTTTATTCTATTTAATCCTGTTTTCATATATCTCAGTTCAGCTATATTAATAGCCAAAGACCTAAGTGGCGCAAAATATTTTGTAGAAATTATCAAAAACATTATAAATACCTCTTTTGTTACTTGACCACCTAATAACCAGTTTATTCCAAGTAATAAAAGTGTAATAAAACCAGATTCTATAAGGATTGAATAACCTAATATAATAGGGGATATTTCCACTTCTCCTCTTATACTTTCTCTTTTAAATGCCAACAAACCCTCTTTAAATTTTTTAAACTTATCTCCAAGGAGGTTAAAACTTCTAATAAGTCTTATATTTTGTATATATTCTAATAGTTGATTTGACACTTGTGCCTCTATCTTCGCTTTTTTTATAGAATTATACTCTAGTCTTTTTTGAGCAAAATAAATAAGTACTATTCCTAACGGAACCATAATTATAAGACTCAAAGCTAATCGAAAATTTATATTTATCAGACTCAAAGTGAATACCAAAGTTAAGAAACTAACTCTAATAAAATCCATTGCCATATGGGTAACAATAGCTTCTACTTGATTCATCTTTCCTACCATTCTACTTACCATATCTCCTTGGTCAATAGAATTAAAATATCCTAAAGATAATTTTTTCAAATAATCTGCTAGTCTAATTCTTGTTTTAGATGTATAACTAACTCCTACTATTTGATTTGAATAATGTGATATCGTTCCGCACAATATTCTTATTAACATCAATATAAATAAAGCTATCGTATATTTTTGAACCAATTCTGTACTTATCCTACCACTTAGTAAATCATTAATAAATAAAATAAGCACTCCAAAGGGAAAAGCTTCAACTAAAGAATCTATTATTCCAAATATAAACGGTTTTATCAAAGCTCTTGGCTTTTCTCCAAACAATACTTTCATTTCATTAAACATTAAATTCACCTCTTTTTTCTTCAATATCTACCTCATATATACCCTCTTGCCCTTTTATAGCCCAATCAAAACTTTCTACATAGTTATCCCACATATTCTTATAAAGACCATTTAGTCTAAGAAGCTCCTCATGACTCCCTATCTCAACTATTTCTCCTTTATTTAATACTACTATCTTATCTACTTTAATTATTGTAGATAACCTATGTGCAATTATAATTACTGTTTTTTCCCTAGCTAAATAACTAATAGCTTTTTGTATTTCATACTCATTTTCAGCATCTGCATAAGCTGTTGCTTCATCTAAAATTAACATCTGAGAATTTTTAGCCATACTTCTTGCTATACTTAACCTTTGTTTCTCTCCTCCACTTACATATAACCCCTTTTCCCCCATAACAGTATCATAAGCTTTTGGTAGTTCCATTATAAATTCATGACAACAAGCTAATTTAGCTATTTCTTCTACTTCTACCCTACTTAGTCCCCTACCCATATTGATATTTTCAAATACTGTATCATTTAAAATAGATATATCTTGAAAAACATAACTAATATTTTCCATTACTTCTTCTGTCCTAATCTCCTCAATATTTATATTATCATAAAGAACTTGACCAGTTTCTATATTATAAAAACCCGCTAATATAGCACCCAAAGTTGACTTTCCACCACCACTTGGCCCAACAAAAGCTACTTTTTCACCCTTTTTTATTTCCAAATTAATATTTTTCAAGACATCTTGACCATTTTCATAGGAAAAATTAAGATTTTTAACCTTTATACTTTCAAAGGTAGGAAATTCTTTACTCCCTCCTCTTTTTTCTTCAATTTCTAGTATTTGATCTATTCTTGATACTCCTTCAACTATTTGGGATATTATCGATCCAAAAGTCATTAATACCTTCAAATTATTTAGCACTCCCAAACCAACTAAAAAAAATATTAAAAGCTGAGATAAAGTTATTCTACCTGCAAAATATTCTCTTGCTCCAAAGGGTAGAATAAATAATAAAACCGAATCTAAAAGTACAAAGTAACAAACATAGGGAAATATACCTCTTTTAGTAAATTTAACCCAAATATTTTTATACCTTTCTACAGACTCTTTGTACTTCATAAAAGAATCTGTTGTTAGATTAAATGCTTTTATAATAGGCATTCCATTTATATACTCAACAATGGTATTATTCATATTCTCCAGATTATCATAATACTCTCTCATATTTAAAGAATATCCTCTAAACATAGCTATCTGAGCAAATATGGACAATACAAAGGGTATTAAGAACACTAAAGTTAATTTAAAGTTTATATTAGCCAAAAAAATAAATATAGCAATAGGTGTAACTATAGCTTGACACAAATCTGGTATATGGTGTGCTATAAACATCTCTATTTTTTCTACATCATCATGTGTTATTTTTCTTATTTTCCCCGAAGCATTTTTTCCAAAATAACCAAGGGGCACTTTCCCCAAATGTTTTGTTATCTCTATACGCAAATTATATAAAAGATCAAATGCTGAAATATGAGATAATATTCCTGAACCTGCAAAAAATAAAAATCTAATTAATATTACTCCTAATGATAACCATGCATAATTTTTTATTTGTCCATAATCAATATTATCCTTTGTTAACATAGTTATAATCTCTAAGATAAAATAAAATGGCACTAGAGCCAATATACTACTTATAAATGCACTAATACAAGATAGTAATAACTTGTATCTATACCTTCCTGCAAGAGACAATAGAGTCCCTAAGCCTGATTTTTTTTTCATAATCCCTCCAAAATTATTTTTTTATTTGATAATCCAATTATTCTATGATAACATAAATTTTAGGGGGGAGTTGTATCAGATGAGACATTTTAAGTTTTTTTCTAATAAGAATTATAAAAATATACTTAAAAATAATTATTTTTTTAGAGATTTTGATATAGATCTTTTTGAAGAAATTTTATTTAAATATGATTGGTACACTGAATCTCTTCAAAAAGGAGAATTCTCCTTTGAAACAACTAGATTTTCAAAAGATTTCAATATTGTTTTGGATGGAGAAGTTAAAATAGAAAAAACTGTAGAGAGTGGAGAAAGTATTTTGTATGATTTTATAAAAGAAAATGGAATATTTGGAGTTGCATTTTTAAATTTAAATCTATCTCTAGACAATGTTCATCTTGAAGCTTGCCAAAACTCTACTTTGTTTATTATTAAAGAAAAAGAATATAAGAAAATCCTAAATAATTATAAAGATTTTTTAAACAAACACAATGAATTTCAAGATTACCGTTTGGCATTTTTTATTAGAAGATTTGAAAATAGTTTTTTATCTAATCCTAGAGATAAAATTCTTTATTTTTTTGATTATTGTAAAACTTTTAATATTTTTGAGGTCACTGTTCCTAAAACCCAATTAGCTAATTATATAAATATTGGCAGATCAAGCCTATATAGAGAACTTAGGAAGTTAGAGTTAGAGGGTCGAATTAGAGTAGAAGGGAATATCATAAAACTTCTTTGATTATCAAATTCACTGTGTGAAGTTTTTATTTTATTAAATTTTCATTCTATTAAGCTTGTATTTTAAAAAAAAAGATGAATCTATTTAGATCCATCTTTATATTTAGGTTTGATTTCTTCTACTTCATTCCTCCTAAGTTCATTCTCTCCCCAAAATACTTCATTACCACTTTGATATCCAGGTATGTCAATAACAGCAACATATGAGTTAGGAACACAACATTGAACATTTTTGCCCATCTCTACAAGACTAGCACCTTTAACATAAAGAGCTCCACTTATAAAATCAATAATTCTTTGAGCTACTTTTGTTTCTATATCTTCAAAATTAAGAACAATAATTTTCTCATTAAAGATCCAATCACCAAGTTTAGTACAATCTTGTAGTGATTCTGGTTTAAAGAAAATTACTTCATTATCATATACACCCTTAGCCGAGTCTTTTCTTGATAATGCTACTCTTTGATCTCCAAAGTTTATTATTCTTGCTTTTTTTCCTTTATCATCTTGATTATTTTCTTTTTTATTTTTTTCAATACTTCCCTCTAATTCTTCCTCTACAGGTCCAAAAAATGTTTTCAAAAAGCCATCTTTTTTTGCCATCTTTACCTCCTATCTTCAAATAATTTACTCCCTATCCTAATTATCGTTGCTCCCTCTTCTAATGCTATTTTATAATCATTAGACATTCCCATCGATAATTCATCCAACTTTCCATCAAAATACTTTTCATTTACTTCATCTTTAAATAGTCTTAACCCTCTAAAAACTTTCCTAATGACACTTTCATTAGCTGTAAAAGGTGCCATAGTCATAAAACCTCTAACTTTTACATTCTCTAAAATTTTAATTTTATCTATAATACTAACAAATTCATCAGGAGTAAATCCGTGTTTACTCTCTTCTTGAGATATATTTATTTCTATTAATACATCTACTATCCTATTCTTCTGTTTAGATTTTTTATTAATCTCTTCTAAAAGTGATAAGCTATCAATAGACTGTATTAAATTAATATAATCTATTATATATTTAATTTTATTTTTTTGCAAGGTTCCTATAAAATGCCATGTAACTAAATCTTCTTTTCCTTCTTTGGCCAATTCTTCTCTTTTATCCCTAAGAGCCTGAACTCTATTTTCACCACACACTTTTATTCCAGCTTGTGATAAAGCTAAAATACCTTCAGCACCTACATATTTACTTGCTGCTACTACTTTTACTCCTTCTTTATGTAAACTATATTTATTTATATCTTCTAGGATTTCTTCATAATTTTTTTTAATAATTTCTACCAATTTCCCCTCCCTTATTAAAATTAAAGGAACCTCTCAAATACATCATTAGCAAAAAATAATCCTTTTTTACTTAATAAATATCTATCTTCTTTTTTAAAAAGATACCCCTCTTTTTCAAGATTTTTGCAAATATCTATAATTTTTTCCTCTTCAGGTTTAATTCCTCTTTTTAATAGTCTAAGTCCCAAAATATATTTATACTCTTTTGGGTCTTTTACATATTCTTCTTCAAGTATAGGTCTTTCTTCCTTTGCAATTTGACTATAATACTCATCAAATACAAGCAAATTTCTACCCCTATAACCTCTATAATAATATGAAGCCCCAAGTCCAACAGCAACATACTCTTTATTTTCCCAATATTTACTATTATGTCTTGCTTCTGTATTTCCCCTTGCGAAATTTGATATTTCGTAATGAGTATACCCAAACTTTTCTAAAGTTTCAATAATATACTCAAACATATCCGCTTCCAATTCATTATCACAAGGGATTAATTTGCCCCTTTTTTTTAATTCCCAAAAAATAGTATCTTCTTCCCAAATTAATGAATAAATAGAAATGTGATTAGGATTCAATTTACCTATAATTTCTAAATCTTCCTCTAATTCTTTCATGCCTTGTTTAGGTACTGCAAAGATAAGATCAAGACTAATATTTGAAAATCCAGCTCTTCTTGCTTCATTGTAAGTTTCTATTGCTTTTTCTGCACTATGTACCCTTCCCAAAGTTTTTAGGATATTATCATGAAAACTCTGAACTCCAATGCTTAATCTATTAACTCCTGCATCTCTAAACCCCAGTAATTTTTCATAATCAGCAGTAGCCGGATTTAACTCTAATGTTACTTCTGAGCTTTCGTCAAAGTCTAGCTTTTTTAAGATTCTTTTTATATCACTTGGTTCAAGTAAAGAAGGTGTTCCCCCACCAAAATATATTGTATCATATTTATGTTTTTCATATAACTCTATTTCTTTTATCAAATAATCTACGTATTTCTCCCTTTGATTCAACTTTCCTGCAAATGAGTGAAAATCACAATATCCACATTTTTTTGCACAAAAAGGAACATGTATATAAATTGCATCAACCATTTTTTCTCCAACTATACTTTTACTTCTACCATAACATAATTTTCTGTATTTATCAACACTTTCACAAGAAATACTAATATTTTTTAAAAAAATGTTATTTTTGTAAAATAAAGTCTATAAATCAATCACATTTTTGTAATTTACTAAATCATTTAACTTTATTAACTGCTTTTTTATTAATTTTTATTATTTCTTCACATGAATTTCAATTCCTTCTCTATATCTTCCTCCTACTACTTAAATTATATCTATACTCTTCTCTATAATATCTATATACTCTTCCATATCTCACTTTCTTTTTTATATATCAAACTAAAGACTTTACATAATCTATACTAATCTCTTTCTCTTTATTATTCCTATCCCTTCACCAGTAGCAAGTTTTTTTATTCTATATATGCATTATTTAAAAGTAAAATAAGAGCTATGATTCAAAAAAATAATTATATCTTAAATTACTCATATTACAAAATGTTAGTATAAATTAATTTCATTTTTGAAGAATGACTCTTTTCTATACTTATATTTCTTTTAAAAAAATTTATAGGTATCACAAAAGTAATAAAAAATCTGAATATCACAAAAACTTTCTCTAATAAGTCTATTTAGCACCATCCCTAACTTTCTCATAGACCAATAAAAATGGGTTTTAATATAACTTAAATTTTAATAATCTCTTCACCTTCTATACATTAATTTTATTATTTTTGCTTTTGTTTTACAAATTATTTCTAAATAATTACAAAATAATTAGTAGTTAAAAAGTTTTTCTACAGCTTTGAACAAATTAAAGAAAATAAATTCTAAACCACAGTACAGTTAACCAAAAATCGTTAGAAGAATAAGTATTATAATTATCTTAACAAATAAGTTCAACTTGTATTTCTTCCAAAAGTTTAAAACCATAAGAAATTCATCTAGGTCTACCTATTAACTACTATTTACCAACCATTTCTTATTCTTAACTAAATATTTGTTTCATTTAAATCCTGAATTTTTTATTAACTTAAATCTATTTAAAATTCTTTTTTATTTATACTAACAAGATATTTCCTTTGGTATTTACTCAAAAAAGGGGGGTTATTTGAGGTCACTGAAAAAGTCCAAAAATTTCAATTTTCCACAATTTTATCCAAGCTATAACCCAACAACATCAACAAATTAAATTTTTTTAAATTTAAAAAACAGGACTTTTTCAGCAGACTCTTTTATTTGTTTCTTTATATACCTGAAATAAGAACTTTAAGTTTAATAGAAGAAATCCTAAGAATTGAGAGTTCTTTTAACTCTTAAAGAACCATGTTTGAGGTTAAAAAGCTCTCTGAACAATGCCAATCACTATTATTTCATTCAACTATTTAAATGCTTCTTAGTTTATTCTATTCCTTTTTTCCAAAGGAACTTTTATAATCAATCTAGTATTACATCCTCTTAGAATTGGTTCCTTGTATACTTTTCTAGCCTTTCTCTATTTCGTTCTACTTTCTCTACATAATATTCTCTGCACCAAAATTTTCTATTCCCATATCTGTATTTTAAATCTACATGTTTATCAAATATCATCAAGGTACTTTTTCCTTTTAAATATCCCATAAACTTTGACAATGAAATCTTTGGTGGTATACTCACCAACATATGAATGTGGTCTTTACACGCATTTGCTTCATGTATCTCTCCACCTTTATGCCCACATGACTTTCTTAATATCTTTCCTATATCTACTTTTATTTTCCCATATATTACCTGTCTTCTATATTTCGGTGCAAAAACTATATAGTATTTACATGCTCACTTTTTATGTGCTAAACTACTACTATCCATTGTTCCTCCTTTTGTTTTTTGATTGACAAGTCAATCTATTTTAACAAAAGGAGGCTAAATTCAATATACGCATAGCCTTCCGGCTTTTTTTGACCACCCGCATAGCAGTTGGTTTTTTTTGTATAAAAAAAACTGGTTTAAACCAGTTTTTCAATTTTTCTAAATAATTTCATTAATTGTAGTCACTATTACTCTCAATTTAATAGTATCTTTAATCTTACCTTTTAAATCCCTAAATACCTCTATGAGTTCAGGTGCTTCTTCTGTTTTCACAACTACTATCCTAACTTGGTCTATTCCGGGCCAAGTATGAGTATTCATATGTTTAACATTTTCACCCCACATACTTTTTATATCATCCATAAGATAGTATTCTGCTATTCCTTGCTTCTTTAAAACTTCATCCAATTCTTCCCCAAGTGTTTCTGATGATATAATTCTAAATTGTTTATACATACAAAGACCCCCTTATGATTTAAATAAAGATTCTCTTTTTTTTCTTCTTTTCTCTTCCTTTTTTGCCTTTTTTTTCTCTTTCCTATTTTCCATTAGAACATAAACAACTGGTATGTACACTAGTGTTAATAGTGTAGAAAAAACTAATCCAAAAGTTACTGCTATTGCCATACCTTGGTATATTTCTGCTCCATCTCCTATTCCAGCAGCTAACGGTATCATTCCAAACACTGTAGTCATAGTCGTCATAAGTATTGGTCTAAGTCTCGTTAACCCACTATCTTTAACAGCATCTAATAAATTTTCACCTTTAGCTCTAAGTAGATTAATGTAATCAATAAGTACTATAGCATTATTAACTACTATTCCTGCAAGCATTATTATTCCAACCATTACCATTATATTAAATTTAAATTGAGTTACCAATAAACCTATCATTACTCCTGAAATTGAAAGAGGTACTGATCCCATTATTAAAAAAGGTAGAGTAAAAGATTCAAACTGTGCTGCTAATATAAAGTAAATTAAGAATAACGCAACACCTAATGCAAATACCAAATCATTCATTGTCTCAAGAAGTTCCTCTGTACTTCCACCAAAATTAGCTTCTACCCCTCTAGGTATATCCATATTAGACACAATATTTCTCAACTGTGCATTGGCACTTCTGAGATTAAGTTGATTTAAATTAGCTGATAACGTTACACTAATAAGCCTATCTTGCTTTTCTATAAATGATGGCCCCTCTTCTATTCTGGTATAGGCTATCTCTTTTAATGGAACTATCCCTCTCGGAGTACTTATTGGAAGTTCAAGTAAAGCTTCTGGACTATTTCTATATGCCCTTGCAAGTCTTACTGTTACATCTATCTCCCTATTGTCGCCAGTAATAGCAAAAGCATCTTGTCCCTTTACTTGAGTTGCAACAAGTGGAACTATATCTGCTACTCTTACTCCGTAATCTTGAGCTTTTACCCTATCTATAAATATTTGAACTTGTGGATTACCACCTTCAAATGTTGATTGTACATCAACTAAACCATTCATTTTTTTCATTTCTATTAATATATCTTGAGATATTCTTTTAACCATATCAGTGTTATCTCCTTGGATTTTTAGTGCAACGTCAGTTCCACCAGATCCTCCTCCACCCATGCTACTTATAGGCGTTACTGTAAAGTTAACATCTCTTATATTTGTAAACTTAGGTCTTATTTTATTTACTATCTCCTCTATAGTTTCTTTTCTATTACCTTTATCAGGTACTTCTACTGTAATTCTAATATTCTGGTTACTCACTATACTTGTAAATTTTTTTGTATATCTATCATTAGCTACTATTTCTTCTATTTCAAGAGCTATTCTATTAGCTTTTTCTACTTCCAAACCTTTTGCTAATTTAGCTGTTATAGAGTATTTACCTTCATCTGTTTTTGGCATCATTTCAAAATCAAGCGTAGACCAACCAATATATACTAACAATACTGTTATCCCCACTGTTCCTATTGATACTTTTATTTTATTTCCAAGAGCCCAAGTCAATATTGTTTCATATTTTTCTTTTATCAAAGCAAATATCTTACCAGTAGCATCCATTGTTGTATCTGTACTCAAGAATTTTGAGGCTAACATTGGTACAAATGTTAAAGCTACAAACAATGAAGCTAAAAGTGAAAAAGCTATTGAATATGACATATCTTGGAAGATTTCTTTTGCCATCCCTTCTTTAATTATTAAAGGAAGGAAAACTGCTACAGTAGTTGCAGTAGAAGCAATAATTGGTATTGCCATTTCAGAGGCTCCATTAGCTGATCCTGTTTCTATATCTTCACCTAATTCCGTTATATGCCTGAATATATTATCAAGTACAACTACTGAGTTATCCACCAACATCCCAACCCCAAGGGCTAATCCCATTAGGGATATTACATTCATTGAAATACCCTTTGCTGCTAACAATAAAAATGTTCCAATAATACTTGTAGGTATTCCTAAGGCTACTATTATTGTGGCTCTCAAATTCTTAAGGAAAACAAATAATACCACTGAAGCAAGTATAAGCCCGACTAATGCATTATTAGCAACTGTTCCTATAGAACTATCTATAAATTCACTATTATCATTACCTAATACAAAAGCTATATTACTTGGAAGTATCTTTTCCATTTTCCTTATCTCTTCTCTTACTTTTGCAGTAACATCAACTATATTTCCAGCTTTAGTTTTTACAACAGCTATATTTATAGTTTCTTTTCCATCTTGTCTTGCATAATTGGTGATATCTTTATATGAAGGATATACTGTAGCTACATCTGTTAATCTTACTACTCTACCTTCTTTATTTCTTACTACTACATTTCTTATTTCATCAACTGTTTTCAGTTCTCCAAGTATTCTTATTACATACTCTTTATCTCCATCTTGTAATACTCCAAGAGGTAGATTTATATTTGAACTTTGTAATATTGCGTAAATTTGCATAGGTGAAATTCCATAAGATTCTGCTCTTGCTGGATCTACTTCTATTAATACTTCCTCTTCGTACCCTCCACTTATTTGAACTTCCCCTACCCCTCCTATTTTTTCAAGAGCAGGTTTTATTTTATCTTCAGCAATAGATTTTAGTTCTATAAGGTCATCTCCATACATGAAATAATCAATGATTGGAGAGGCATTTATATCAAAATCATCAACAATTACATTTTCAACATCTTCTGGAAGCTCATTTCTAATAGTATCTACTTCTCTTTGAATATCTTGTACTTTTTTATCTATATCTTCACCAAAGTTAAATTCAACTACTGTCAATGAACTATCTTGATATGAATAAGTTGTAACACTTTTTATTCCATCTACACCTGTAATTGCTTCTTCTATCTTTTGTGTAACTAACGTTTCTACATCTTCTGGTGATGCTCCTATCCATGGGGCATTAATTGTAGCTATTGGTATAGTAAAATCTGGCATAAGCTCAGTTTTCAAACTTCTTAATCCAAGTAAACCCGAAAATATCATTGCAATTATAAACATAGTTGTAGTTACAGGTTTTTTTATTGAAAAATGTGAAATTCCCTTCATTTTATTTCACCTCTTCAATCAAATCTTTATTTTCTAATAGATACTGCCCTTCTACTACTAATTTATCTCCCTCTTTTATATAGTCTTTCTCTACTATTACTTCTACTCTATCTCCATAGTCACTTCCAGTTTCTATACTAATTCTTTTAGAAACACCATTATCATTTATATAAATATATTTATAAAGACCTTTTATAACCACGGCACTTTTTGGAATAGCTATTACTTCTTCCTCTATTCCGCTAATAATAGCATTTGCATACATACCTTTTTTAAGAATACCATTTTTATTTTCAACTTTACCCTTAACCATAAATTTTCTATCTGCTCCACTTGAACTTGGATTTACTTCTACTATTTCACCTTCAAATACTTTGTTTAACCCTCCTAATTTCAAATCTACTTTTGAACCAACTTGCACATAGGCTACATCTTGTACATTTACACCTATCCTAAATTCCATATAACTATCATCTACAATAGTAAATAATATATCCTCATTTTTAACTGAATCTAGCCTTTTATTATTAAGGTTCGTAACAACTCCATTTAGTTCTGCTTTCACATTTAGATCTTCATAATCTATCTTAGCCAAAGTATATTGCGCTTCAGTAGCCATATATTGAGACTTAGCCATTTGTATTGTGTATTCCCATGTTTTTTCATCTACATTTTTTTTTGCTATATTAAGTATACTTTCTGCATTTTTTAGGTTTGCTTCAAGTGTGTTTATGTCTTCTTGATCTGCTCCTCTCTCTGTAAGAGTAAGATTATTTTTAGCATTTGATAAATTTGCATTAGCTTGATTATAAGCTGTTTGCACTCTTAAAAATTGATCTTGTGATATTAATTCTTCTTCATATAAGTTTTTATGTTTTTTCAAATTTAATTCTGCTTCTTCAAAGGCACTTTTAGCTGCTTCATATGTTGCCCTTGCTATATCCTTTTGCTCTACATTCCCACCTCTTTTTGCCTTGTTAAGTGTTTCTAGCGCACTTGTATAAGCCGCTTTAGCCTGCTTCAATCCATTTTCAATATCTAATTGTGCAAACTTCTCTATTCTTTCATAATTAGCTTTTGCGCTTAAATAATTTGCTAAAGATTGTTTATATCTACTTTCTACCCCGTCATCTTCCAATTTAATTACAATGTCTCCTTCTTTTACTCTATCTCCATTTTTAAAGTAAATATCTACTATATCTCCACCTGGACTAGTTTTTTTCGATTCTAACTTTGCCTCTAAACTTGTTGCTCCCTCTATTTTCTTACTTAAATTTTCTATTTTTAACTCTATTGTTTTTATTGGTTTTTTAACTTCTATTTTCTCTTCTACTGCTTCTTTCCCACAAGCTCCCAAAACTAATACTGTAATTAACAGTACCAATATTTTCTTTAACATCGTCCCCTCCTAGTTAATCTAATATATTTAAGTATTTTTCATAATTAAAGTAAAACTGTAATTCATAATCTATAAGAGCAAACTTAGAATTTCTAAGATTATTTTCTGCTGATAAAAACTCAATACTCGTAATCATCTGATTATCATATTTTTTCTTTTGTAATCTATAATTTTCTGCTGAATTAATCACTGCATTTTGTGCTGCCAAAATCTGTTTATCAAGTTGTAATATATTTAAATATGTTGATTTTAGTAACAATTCAATATTTTCTATAGCCAACTCTTCATCTAGTCTTGCTTTTTCTGTATCATTCTTTGCTATACTTAGCCCGTTGATATTTTTGCCAAAGGAAAAGATATTCCAACTAAAATTTATACCAATAGACCATTCATAATTTTCAGGATTTACACTGTCTTCAAAATCTGGCACAAATGATTGATTTCCATATGTACCTTGGAATGCTACCGAAGGTAGAAGTTTTGCCCTACTTATAGTTTCACTAGCTTTTGTCAGTTCTTTTCCTAATCTTGCCATTTGTATTTGTATATTATTTTTTAATGTATATTTCAAATCATGATTATAATCTATTTTCTCTACATTAACTTTTGTCAGATCTGGCATAACTATACTTATTTCTTCACTTGGTTTAATTCCAATTTTATTTTTAAGGTCAAGAACTTGTATATCTCTTGCATTTTCTACTGTCATCAAATTGGTTTCTAATTTCAACTTTTCTAACTCCAAGTCTAATACATCTGTTTTGGTTACCATACCTAACTCTTGCATTTTTTTTAATTTCTCCAAATTTATTCCTAACTCTTCAACAGCTCCTTCTAAAACCTCTTTTTGTTTTTCAAGTCTTACTACATTTAAAAATGATTCTATTACTTGTAATTTTACCTCTCTTTTTTGTACTTCTAGCTGTAACTGGCTAAGTGTTCTTATATTTTTCGAACTCTTAATACCTTCCATAATTTGAAAACCTTGAAATATTGGTTGTTGCAATACCAACTGATTTTTATAACCTGTTCCAAAAGGATTGGGACTTTCTCCATCTGCCCACACTCCACTTAAATTAAGTGAAGGTAATCCATTTTTATACGATTGTTTAACCTTTAAGTCACTCGATTCTAAATCCAACTCCGATTTTGTTATTAGCTTATTTGATTCGTAAGCTTTATTTACAGCCTCTTGTATATTTATTTCAATATTTTCAGCCAAAATATTATTAGCTCCTAATATCAAAAGTGCTATAATCAACAATTTTTTCACTCTTAATTTCCCCTCCTAATTGAATCCACAAAAAATCTTGTTAAAAACTCCTCTTCTCCCTGTAGCCACTTCTCATCACCAAAACTAAACTTACCATTTAAATAATTTTCTATCATATACCTATGTAAAAAACCTTCTAATCCATTTGCTATCTCGGCTGTTCTACCCAACAAATAATCTTTTAATTCACTTTTACAGTCAGATAAAATTTTTGTCATCTGCTTGGCTTTATTTGGTTTAAACTTTTTAAACATTGTTCCTTTTGGGTTTGTAGACATAATTTTATGCAACAAAGTTAGTAAATGTAGAGTTTCTCTATCTTTTAAAATATTTTCGAATACACCAGAAATATATTCTCTAATTTTTTTTTCTAATCCCTTTGTAGAATTTACCTTCTCTTCTAATATCCCTTCTATTTCACATATTCTATTTAACAAAAGTGTAGATAAAATATCATCTTTTGATGAAAAATATGTGTAAAAACTTCCTTTTGCTACACTAGCTCCTTTTGTAATATCTTCTATTCTAATATCTTTATACTCTTTTTTCTGTACCAATTTTCTAAATTCATCTAATAAATTCTCTCTAATATTACTCATTTCTCCTCCTAATTGACTAAAAGTCATTATTATAATACTAATTTTTTGACTAATAGTCAATGTTTGTTTAATATTTTTTTAATATTTTTTTAATATTATGAAAAATTTAAACTAAGATAAAAAAAGAAAATATTGATTTTATTATTAAAATTTAAAAAATTATATAAATTTATTCTCTTTCCATTACAATAAAAAGATTCACACTAATCAATGTAATTTATTTATCTCTTTTAACAAAAAAAGGCCAACGATGGTCAGCCTAAGTTTTCTCTCTTTTTAACATTTTGCTCTTTTTATTAATGTACAACAAATGTATAAATATTCCTTTAAAAAAATTAAGTCTTGAATTTTTAATTTTATAGTGCATTTTTGCTACTTTAGTCCTTTGCTTCCAACAATTATTTAAAAACTTTATTTTAAATTCATTTCTAAATACCAAAATATCAACAAGAGTGCTATTTGCTCACTTATCTCTATTATAGTTTCCTCAACAAAGAAAAAAAGAGCCTTAAGGCTCTCTATATACAAAATTTATCCTAATTTTGCTTTTGCTGCTTCAACTAAAGAAGTAAACTCAGTTGCATTATTAACTGCCAAATCAGCTAATACTTTCCTATCTAATTCAATTCCAGCTAATTTTAATCCGTTCATGAATTTACTATATGATAAACCATTAGCTCTTGCTGCTGCATTAATTCTAATAATCCATAACTTTCTCATTTCTCTCTTAGTAACTTTTCTATCTCTTGTTGAGTAAGCTGCTGCTCTCATTGTAGCTTGTTTAGCTTGTTTAAAGTTAGTACCACTTGCACCTCTAAATCCTTTAGCTGCTTTCAATACTTTTTTGTGTCTTCTTCTTCTTACGATTCCAGTTTTAACTCTCATTCGTAGATTTCCTCCTT
>CAZFBB010000048.1:0-18992 GCA_964517235.1 uncultured Fusobacteriaceae bacterium | reverse complement strand
TCTATACTTAGAAAATCAAGGTTTTCAAGCCTCACATCTAATATACCTTATTTAAACCAGTAATTTCAAGTGTTTTTTGAAAAAAATTAAAAAAAGTTAGTAAAAACCTCTAAAACTTTATTATTTTGTATAAATTTCATCAAAAAACTATGAAATACTTTTATTTACTTTAAGAAAATCGATAGTATCTTTTAAACACATTGGTTTGGAAAAATAATATCCTTGAAAGTATTCACATTCTAATTTTTTTAAAAATTCAAAGTGAAATGATTCTTCTACTCCTTCAGCTATAACTTTTAATCCTAAAACTTTTGCCATATGAATAATTATTTTAACCAACTCACTACTTTTACTATCATTTAAAGATAAAATAAAACTTTTATCAATTTTAATAGTATCTATAGGAAGTTTAGTAAGGTATGATAAACTTGAATAACCAGTTCCAAAATCATCCAAGGCTATCTCAAAGCCATATTCTCTTAGTTGTTCTAGCTGTTTTAGGTAATCGATTCTTTCTTTCATAAAGAGAGATTCTGTTATTTCCAAAGTTATATTTTTACTGATATTTTTATTTGCACAAAAAATATCTAATATAGATTCTTTATTTAAATAACTTTCTTCAAAATCTTTTAAACTTACATTAACAGAGATTTTTATATGATCAAAGCCCTCTTCTTTGAATTTTTTCAAGTCATTTAAAACAAGCCTACCAACTTCCTTACTAATTTTGGTAATTAGTCCTGTTTCTTCAGCAATGTGAATAAAGAAGAAAGGAGTAATCATATCTCCATCTTTATTTATCCATCGAATAAGAGCTTCTACTCTAAGAATTCTACCTTTTGCATCAAATATAGGTTGATAATACATTAAAAATTCATTATTTTCAACAGAATTTTTTAAGTTTTGAATAATTGCAGTTTTTTTCTTATGTTTTCTATGAAGGTCTTCATCATAAATAACAAATGAGTTTCCATCACACTCTTTTGCTTTGTCAAGAGCATAATCAGCACTAGACATTAAACTACTAAGGTTTTTACCGTATTTAGGGAATGAACTTATGCCTGCACTAATTGTAATGGGGAATTGTGTATTATTTATGTCTAAAGGTTTTTTCAGCTCATTAAAGAGCTTTTCAAGAATAGGATTTATTCTTTCTTCTACTACTTCACCTTTAAAAAGTATAATAAACTCATCACCAGATAACCTACATTTATAAAGTTCCTTGGGTAAAATTTGTCTTAATAGTTTGCTAAAAGCAATTAATAACTCATCACCAAAAGGATGTCCATAATGTTCATTGATAAATTTAAAGCTATCTATATCTAAGAGAGCAATAAAAAATGGTTTTTGCTCATCTAGTAAAAATTGAATTTTTTCATTAAACCCTTTACGATTTGGTAGAGTAGTTAAAAAATCATAATTAGCAAAATAATCTAATTCTTTTTCCACTTTATTTTGTATAGTCAAACTTGAGAAAAAAATGAAAAAATATTTTTCTTTATTCTTTTTCGCTGAAGAAAAGAACGTAACTTCTTGGGGGAAAATACTTCCATCAATGCGTTTTATCCATAAAACTCCACTCCAAAAATCATTCTTTATAACTTCATTCATTGCTTCATCAACAGTATTTTTATTAACAACTGTTTTTTTGAACTTTTCAAGTGTATTGGTTTTATAATACGTACTCAAAAGCTTTGTGAAAGAACCATTTTGTACAATAAAATCGGTATCTTCATTCATAATTACAACTGGAAAAGACATAGAACCAAGAAAATCCATTGCAACAGAAGAGATATTTGAAAATTTACAGATAACCATAAAATAATATCTTTCAAAATATGTAAAAAGTAGTTCAAATGCATCGGAAATATTTTCCAATTTATCTATATTTTTTCTATAAAAAGACAAAGAACCTATAATTTGATTGTTTGAAATCAAAGCTTTTTTTATATGTCCTTTTTGAATAATTAAATCACCATTTTTTAAATTAGAAGAATACTGTGGAATTTCGTATACTCTTTTTCTTTCAAATTTATCCAAGTATGAAATTTGTGTATATGCTTCATCAAATTCAAAAGAAATTTTTAAATTATCAAGAGAAAAGAACTCTTTCATTAAAAAAGTAAAATTTCTTAAAAAATCATTTTTTTTTGTGATTTCAATTAGTTTCTTGTTAAGTAATAATATATCCATCAAATCAACTCACTTATAATAGCTTTTTTACAATGATACCTTATATTTGTTAAAATGTAAATTATAGTATAAACTTTATTTATAAATTATAATACAAAAGAACTCAAAACTATTTTAAAATTTAAATGATAAAAAGTTTTA
This sequence comes from uncultured Fusobacteriaceae bacterium, assembly GCA_964517235.1. Lineage (GTDB taxonomy): Bacteria > Fusobacteriota > Fusobacteriia > Fusobacteriales > Fusobacteriaceae > CAZFBB01. Next base: position 16,658 of record CAZFBB010000048.1, on the reverse strand, counting down.
GTAACTTTTTATCAAATATTCACCTTAAAATATAAATAATAAATTTTGACATATGAGAATGTCTAAATATATAGAAAGTAAAGTTTTTATTTTATTTTTACTTCTAGTATTTTTTTAATACAAAGTAAGATAAATGTTTTTAAGGAAATACTATTATAATTAATTAAAATAGTATTTTTATTTGAGACTTTTCAACCTAAAGAATTTAAATCATTATAGTATCCTTTACAATTATCTTGGATATAAATTTCCTTTTACATAGCAAATTTTTTAAAAATTTCTAGTAACTAGTCATCTGTTAAATAAAGATTTTAACTATAATCTATTATATTATAAGAAGTCTAAAAGAAAAATATAGAAATTTTTTCACTATATGTTTATATATTTATTATTACTCTTTCATGATGATTTTTTACAATTTAAATTGTAAAATTAAATTATCGACTTAAAGTTAAGATGTTTTTAAATAGTATAAACATGTTAAGTATTGTGTTATTGTAGTGGATGGAATATATTCATAGTGATTTTGTCCTATAGACCATATAGTTTTTTCTAAATTAACTATACAATTTAAGAAATAAAAAAGACTAAATTAAATCAATTTAGTCTTTTTATCTAAATGTATTGCGTATGTTTACTAAATAAATAGATTCGAATAGGAATCTTGTGCATCTCCTAAATAAGCGGCTACCCCTCCGTATTCTATATTATCAATTAACTCCTCTTTTGTAAGTCCCATTACATCCATAGACATTGTACAAGCTGTAATGGTACCACCATTTTCTAAATATGTTTGTAATAAAACTTCCAAACTATCTACATTTTTATTTTTCATTACATATTTCATCATAGCAGTACCCATTCCTGCCATATTCATGTTACTTAATTTTAGTTTTTTTACTCCTTTAGGCATCATCATTCCAAAAAGTTTGTCTAATAATGGTTTGTTATTATTAGTAACATTTGATTTTCTTAGTGCATTTAATCCCCAAAAAGTGAAGAACATATTAACTTTTTTACCCATAGCAAGAGCACCATTAGCAATGATGAAACTTGCTAGAACTTTATCTAAATCACCTGAGAAAACAACCATAGTTTGCATATTTTTTTCACTAACCAATTTATTATTTTCTTTTTTCTCTTTACCTTTTTTAACTCTAGCTACAATTATACCATCTTCATTTTTTACATTTATCAATTCATTTCCTGTTTTATCAGCCCAAGCTTTAATGTCTTTTTTAAATCCCGGGTCGCTAGCTTTAACTATTAAGGTATCTCCATTATTTAACTCTTCTATTTTTTGCTTTGTTTTTAATATTGGACCAGGACACTGTAATCCACAAGCGTCTAATTCTATATTAACCATATTATCCTCTTCCCTTTCTTCATCTATAAGTTCCTTTTTTAATCCACAGCAGTCTGAGATGTGATGTTTGAATTCCCTTTCATCAAATATACCTTTATTTTCTTGATTTAATTGAGTGTAATACCAAATCTTGTAACCACCATCAAGGTTAACAGCTTTAAATCCATGCTGTACTAATAATCTATAAGCAATATATCCACGTAAACCTATAGCACAATAAACTATATAAGTAGTATTTCTGTCAAGTTTGTCTAAATTGCTTCTTAGAGAATCAAGATTAATATGTATTGAATTTGGTATTTGCCCCAAAGAATTTTCATCTTTAGTTCTAATATCTAATAATCTGTGAGTACCACTATTTAATAAATCTTCCATTTCATTATACCTAACAGTTTTAATCTCGCCATTTATCATATTTTCTGCAACATAACCAAGAATATTAACAGGATCTTTAGCAGAATTAAATGGGGGAGCATAAGCAAGTTCTAATTCTTGTAAATCCCATACTTTTAAATTTCCTTTTATAGCTGTTGCTATAACATCTAATCTTTTATCAATACCTTTACAACCTATTCCTTGGGCTCCTAAAATATCTCCTTCTCTATTAAAAATTAATTTTAATGTAAGTGGAGTTGCTCCAGGATAATATCCGGCATTACTATTTCTATTTATTGTAGTTACTTCATATGGGATATTATTTTTAATTAGAAATTTTTCATTTAAACCAGTTGTAGCTACGGTTAAATCAAATGCTTTTAATATTGATGTTCCTAGACTTCCATTATATTTTTTTCTTCTAATATCTAAAATAGTATCAGCTACAATTCTACCTTGTCTATTAGCAGGCCAAGCGAGTGGAATTAAGATTTCTTTTTGATTAATATAGTGTTTTACTTCAATAGCATCTCCTACAGCATAGATATTTTCATCGCTAGTTTGCAAGTATTCATCAACTTTTATTCCACCAGTAGTTCCAATATCTAATCCAGCTCCCTTTGCTAATTGATTTTCTGGTTTAACACCAATAGACATAATAACCAAATCAGATAAAATTTCTGTTCCATCACTTAAAATTACTTTTGTTTTATCTTCAATATCAATAAATTCCTTTACTTCATTTTCCAAATATAATTCTACTTCTTTGTCTTTAATGTGTTCATGAACAATAGAAGCAATATCAAAATCAACAGGAGCAAGAACTTGATTAGCCTTTTCAATAATAGTTACTTTTATATCTTTTTCAACTAAATTTTCAGCTATTTCTAAACCTATAAATCCTGCACCAACAACAACAGCTCTTTTTACACCATTGTCTACTTTTTCTTTTATTTTGTCCATATCATGCATATTTCTTAGGGTAAATATATTATGTGAATTTACTCCTTTGATAGGAGGAACAAAAGCTTCAGCACCTGGTGATAAAAGTAATTTATCATAAGTTTCAGTATAAATTTCACCGCTAACTAAATTTTTGACCTCTACTCTTTTTTCTTCCTTATTTATAGATAAAACTTCTGTTTTTATTCTTATATCTACATTAAATCTATCTTTCATACCTTTTACTGTTTGAACTAAAAGGTTCTCTCTTTCTTTTATAGTTCCACCAATATGATATGGTAAACCACAATTGGCAAAACTAATATATTCTCCCCTTTCAATTAAAAGTATTTCAACATCTTCACTCATTCTTCTCATACGGGCTACTGCACTTGCACCACCAGCAACTCCACCAATTATAATAACTTTCATAAGACCTCCTTGACAACGTTTAATATTTCACACTAATTATATATTTTTTGAATATACATGTCAATATAATTTTATTTAATTATTCATACTTTTCATACTTTTTGAATATGATTTATATAATAGTATTTTACTACTTAAAATCAAATAAAAAAATGTAAAGATTCAAGAATTAAAAAGATTAGGTTAAAAAAAATTAATTTTTCTATTAGGAGAAAATGAATAAAATAAATGACTGATTAAAAAATCAGCCATTTATTTTTAAATTGAGAATAATTTAAAAGATAATTTTTAACAGAATTAAAATATATATTATTCTCCTGCTATTTTCATATTTCTAACTAAAACAGAAGGAGAACCTATAGTTATTGTACTTGGTATATTAAATTTAAGATCCCCTCCAATAGTATCTATATTTTTTAAAATATCAAAGTAATTTCCAGCAACTGTTATTTGATTAACAGGTTTTATTATTTTTCCTTTTTCAATATAGTAGCCACTTGTTGAAAGGGAAAAATCTCCAGATATAGTATTAAGTCCTGAGTGTAAACCACCAAATTCAATTAGCAATAAACCTGTATCCATTTTTTTTATTAAACTATTTAAATCTAAACTATGAGGTTCTAAGTAAAAATTAAATGGAGCAATATTTATATCTCCCTTATAAGAGCCTTTTTGTCCGTTGCCTGTAGATTCAATACCGGCTTTTTTAGCTGTTTTTAAATTGTGTAGGTAAGTTTTTAATATGCCATTTTCAACAACTCTTTTAACTTTAGTAGCCACACCTTCATCATCAAAAGCTTTTGTACTTCCACCATCTTTTAAGTGAGGATTATCAATGATAGTTACCTCTTCACTTGCTATACGTTCTCCAATTTTACCAGCAAATTTTGATAAGCCTCTTTCTACCATTTCAGCAGAAAAAATACTATTCATAGCACCTAATAATGAAGCAAAAGTTTTATTCCTAAAAATAACATTATATTCCCCTGATTTTATAGAATTTGCTCCCAATAGAGAAATCGCTTCATCTACAGCCTCTTTTGCAAGTTCCTTTGGATTAAAATCATCAAAATTTTGAGAGATTTTAAAAGCACTTCCCGTTTTAGTATCGTCTCCTTCTCTTACAACAACTGCAATATATGCATATGCTTCATCACCTTTGTCGTGAAGTTTTAAACCTTTTGAGTTAACGATTATTCTTTCTCCAATCCCTTCACCATAGAGGCAATAATTGACAGAAATGACTCTTTTATCTATGGCTTTTGCTTCCTTCTCTAAAATTTTTGTAAAAGCTATTTTTTTATTAATTTCTACTTTTTCTAAACTTCCATTGTAATTTTTTATATCTAAATAATTAGTACTTCCAGAAAATATTTCTTCTTGTAAATCACGTTCAAGAGTAGAAGCATTATCAACAAGGTCATCTATTAATAGTTCAACAGAGCTTTCTTCAAAGTTTTCTGTATATGAATAACCCATCTGTCCATTATGTACTGCTCTAAATGATAAACCTAATCCATTTGAATTTCTGTAGTCGTCTACTTTTCCATTGTATATCTTTACACTAAAACTTTTCCCACTAGAGTAATAAGCCTCATATTCACTTAATCCTCTTTCAGTTGCTTTAGTAAATAATTTGTCTATAAATTTTTTAATATTCATATTCCCTCCAATTTTGAAACTAATAATGAATAAGTGTTAAGAAGAATAGATGTTTAACTTCTAGCTTGGTAGTAAAATGTTTGATAGGGATGATAAGAGCAAAATCTTCATTTTTGTCTTTAAAAACACCCTTAAATTCACAACCTCTAACTATGTAGCTATTAGCAATCTGCTTGTTCCCAAGATAGACTATAAGCATTGCAACAAAAACTGCAATAGTAATAGGAATGATACTATAAATTAATGATTGGTAAAAATAGCTTTGATTTGCAATTACAAAAATGCAAAAATTATATAGAAAAATTAAGATTAGAAAAGCTTTTCTATATAATTACTCAATAAACAACCAATATATAGTAAATATTAATGCTAATAGTGAAAATCTATTTTAACAACGCAATATTCATAATCTTTATGAAAAAAACCTTATATTCACTCATACTTTCCTACATTTTTTTATTGTAACATAAAAAAGTAATTTGCTAAAAATAATTATTTCCTTCCACCAACAGTTATTTCACTAACTCTAATCGCTGGCTGACCAACATTAACAGGGATACTTCCACTAATAGAACCACACATACCCTGACCATGTCCGAGGTTATCTCCTATCATATCGATTTTATTAAGTGTTTCAGATCCATTTCCTATTAGGGTAGCTCCCCTTACTGGAGTAGTGAGTTTTCCATTTTCTATTAAGTATGCTTCTAATACTGCAAAGTTAAAGTCACCAGTTGCTGGATTTACACTTCCACCACCAAGGTATTTACAATAAAGTCCCTTTTCAGTATTGGAAATCATATTTTCTACTTTACTATTTCCCATATCAATAAAGGTATTTGTCATTCTACTTGTAGGAGCAAATTTATAACTTTCTCTTCTACCACTACCAGTACTTTCCATCCTCATACGTCTTCCATTTAATTTGTCTATCATATATCCTTTTAATATACCTTTTTCAATAAGAACATTTCTTTTCGTTGGTGTACCTTCATCATCTACATTCAGTGTTCCCCATTCATTGTCAAGAGTTCCATCATCAATGGCAGTAACTATATTACTAGCTACTTTTTGACCAATTTTACCTGTAAAAACAGAATTTCCCTTAGCTACTCCTGTAGCCTCTAGACCATGTCCACAAGCTTCGTGGAAGATTACTCCTCCAAATTCACTTTCTATAATAACAGGCATCTTTCCACTAGGACACTCGCTAGCATATAACATAGTAGTAGCAATTCTACTTGCTTCTTTTGATATTTTTTCTATATCAAGATTTTGAATAAATTCAAATCCTTTTGATGCACCAGGTCTCATAGCACCTGTTTGCATAACATCTCCATTTTTAGCAATTGATTCAATATTAAATCTGGTTCTTACTCTTTGGTCTTCTACATAAAGTCCCTCTGAGTTAGCAATCATAACATTTTGAACATGATCAAGATAATTAACTTTAACTTGACTAATATCATTACTGTATCCTCTAGCATATTTATCTGCTAATTTCATAAATTCTGTTTTTTCCTTTTTATTAATAGTGTTAGGCATAATAAGAATTTTGTTTCTATTTTCTATATCCTTTTTAATCATATTGAGAGTTATGTCAGCTTTTGTACCATTTATTGCAGTAGCAGCATCTTTTGCTACTTTAATAAGGTTTTCTTCGCTGGTATCATTTGTAAAAGCATAAACTGAAAATAATTCTTTAAAAATTCGTATGCCTACTCCATAATCTCTCCCACTAAGAGCTTTTTCTATTTTACTAGAAATTAGATAGATATTTGTACTATATTTATCTTCCAAAAAAATTTCAGCAAAATCTCCTCCAGTAGAAAGAGCTACTGTTAATACATTTTCTATAATACTTTGTTTTAACATCCTATTCCTCCTCTTTTCAATCCATCGTAATAGTATACCACAGAGGGGAAGTTTTTTCTATCTCTATAAAACCTTTTGTTTGTTCTTTATAAAAAGTTTAGACAAATGTAGTTGTCATTTTTAAATTTTAACAGTAAAATAAACAAATGATTATTAAGTCTGGTTATATTCCTTAATTTGAGGTATCCTTATATAAGGAGGTAAATATGAGAATGAGAGAAATGGAAGTTTGTGCAGGTATTTTGCTTAAAGGTAAAAAAATCTTATTGGGAAAACGAAAAAGTCGTGATAGATTTGGAGGGAAATGGGAATTTCCTGGTGGAAAACTAGAAGAGGGAGAGTTACCAGAAGATTGTATTATCAGAGAGATAAAAGAGGAATTGAATTTAGATATTAAAAATTTTAGATATTTTAAAAGTTATATATATAGATTTAAAAATGTAAATTTGGTTATCCATTCATTTTTTATTAGTGAATTCTTTGGCGAATTAAAAAATCTAGAACATGATAGTCTAGTTTGGGTTTTTTTAGATGAGATTTTTTCATATGATCTTTTAGATGGAGATAAACTTCTAGTTGAATATCTTTTAAAGTCCAGAAAGGAAATAATGATTTAAATTTTTTTGTCAAAATAGCTTTTAATTCTATTAACATCTTCTAGTAATAAGTCCTTGTGATTTCTTATTAATATTAGATGATTGTTTTGCTTGGGTAAAAATGAATTAATATCGTCGTTAATTAAATAATCAATTATATTTTTTTAGCTAAATATCCTTCTAGCTCTTCCCCTCTTGTCTATTAAAGGGTAGTATATAAAATCATCTACTATGGAGCTGGTATTAATAACTCTATCAAAATCTAAAAAATTACTTTCATTCTTCCTTTCAATTAAAACCTCATTAATTAATATATTGTCTAATATTATTCTAAATATTTCAAAAAAAAGATAAATAATTCTTTACATTTAAAGTAAAGAATAGTAAAATATGTCAAGGAGGTGTAGTATGTTTATAGATATGGATATTAAATTATATGATTTTTTATGTTCAAATAGTCCTTTGTACGTTTCTTTAATGAAAGCAATAGAAGAACTAAATATATACCCGTCTTTTGAAAAGATAACTGATATAGACACAATTTTTGCAATTTCCAAAAAACCACCTTTATTATTTATAAATGGAGAGTTAAAATTGGAGGGTCAATACCCAGAAGTAGTAGAATTAAAAGAACTATTAAAAAAAGAAATTGAAAAATATCATAAATAAAAAGTGTGGTTAACCACACTTTTATAAATTGAAGGTAAATTAAATTCATATGTTTTTTCGTATAAAATCTAAAATTTTTTATTATTTTATATTTCTTTAAATTTTTTATGAATCAATCTCTTTGATAAAATAGTTTAAAGTTCTTCTTGATTTTAATTCTCTACAGTGGTTACAGAAAAATTGTGAAGCACCACAAGCAGCTAACATTTCTACTTCATTTCCGCATTTGTCACAGTTAGCCCTCTTACCATAAACTTTACCACAACTTTTGCATGGATATTTTCCTGTTCTATTATTTTTTTCAATATTTGCACTACAATTAGGACATGTGATAGTCTTCTTTTCCATATAATTCCTCCTCAATCTTCTTATGTTTATTTTATCATATTTTTCATTCAAACCAAACATTAACTTTTTATTTTAATATGCAAAAATTTAAGTTAAATAGGCTTCTTTTACAAATTGTTTTTTGATACTTTCTAATCTCTTATAAAGATAAAAGCAATAAAGTTTCTAAAACCTTTCCAAAGCTACTCGAACCTATTATATAAAAGGAAAATTGAATAAAGCAAGAAAATATGAGTAGGAGGTTTTTATGAAAAAACTATTTAATTTCGAAACTAGTATCTTTGACAATTTGTATGAAGGTGTTTATTGTATAGATATGAATGATAAAATATTTTATTGGAATAAGTCTGCAGAGGACATTACAGGTTATAAAGCTTGTGAGGTAGAAGGAACAAGTATTTGGAGTAAACTTATTAAGTTTGTTGGAACAAATGAAAATGATTATAGTTTCTATAATTTACCCCTTTATTCTACTATAGACCAAAATATAGTATTAGATAGTATTATACTTATTGAAAACAAATTAAATTATACCATACCTGTTTCTTTAAGGGCAGAATATATTTATGGGAATAATAGTGAAAAGGTTGGTGTACTAATAATGTTAGATCCTATGACTTTAGTTGGAGAGATAAATCATAGAATAGAAATACTTGAAAATTTAGCAATGATAGATACTCTTACTCAAATTGCAAATAGGAGGTATATCGAACATATTTTGAAACTTAGGTTAGAAAATTTTCGAGAAAGAAATGAAAAATTTTCACTATTATTTATTGATATAGACCATTTTAAAAGGATAAATGATACATACGGTCATGGTGTAGGAGATTTTGTTTTGAAAGAGTGTGCAAAAGAACTGAAAGAATCAATTTGTAAAGACTGTTTTTTAGGTCGCTGGGGAGGAGAAGAATTTCTTATTATTTCTGGAAGAGGTTCACTAAAAGAGCTAAATAATTTGGGAATACTATTAAATAAGAAGATAGAAGAAAAAGAAATAAGACTAGGAAAGGAATATTTGAGGATAACAGTATCTATAGGAGGGACAGTGGTAGAAGTTGAAGATAACTTGAGTAGCATAATTGACAGGGCAGATAAAAATATGTATGAAAGTAAAAATCAAGGAAGAAATTTAGTTACTATAAAATAACAAAAAAGAATAAAGAGATAACTTTTTGGTTATCTCTTTAAAGGAAAGTCAAAATTTAATAAAACTTTTAGGGTCGGTTGAGTTTTAATCTTTTTAAAGACAATGTAATTGTATCTTTTAACTGTGAAAATTTAGTGAATTAATCTTTTAAAAATACAAAATAATTTTGACTACTTTTCTTGTTTGAATAATAATATCCATTTTCATTGAATTTCTTTAAATTTTCTATGTTATTAATTTTGTTTTTTATTATAAAATTCAACATATTTCCACGAGCTTTTTTTGAATTAGTACTTATACTTTTATAGGTTCCATTTTTATCTTCTAAAAACTCAACAGTTAATATATCATAGCCTTTTTTATCTAATAATTTAGAGAATTCCTTTGAAGCTAAATTTAATATTTTTTTGCTTTTAGGTAATAAAGATGAATTATTACTTTCAGCAAACCAAAATTTATAAAAATTTTCATTAAAAACTTTCATAGTCATATCTAATCTGTGAAATTTAATTAAATCAGTTCCTCTATTTATTCCATACAAAGCTGATAAAATTCTTACATGTTCCCTTATAAAATTCCAATCATCTTTTAGAAAATTGTCCCTATCTAACTGTCTAAAGGCCACTCCATTGTATGCAAGTAAAGCAGGAAGTTTTTTAGAGCTAGAAAATTTATCTAAATGTTCTGAAAGTTCTGAAAGTTTTTTATCTTTTGTTTTAGATAACTTTCCCAAAGTTTCTATATCAAAACTTTTTAGTTTCTCTATTATTTTATTAGCTTTTTTCTCATACAAAGGTTCCGTTTGAAAACTGATATTTTCTCTTTCAAAATTCATTTCTTTACTTGGAGAAAAAATGATATTCACTAGATATTCTCCTTAATATAGTTTAAAACTTCCCCAATATGATCTTTAACTTTAACTTTTCTCCATTCTTTAATAATATTTCCTTCTGTGTCAATTAAGAAAGTACTTCTTACTATTCCCATATATTCTCTTCCAGCCATTTTTTTCAGTTGCCAAACGCCATAATCTTCACATACTTGTCCTTCTTCATCACTTAATAGCTCAAAAGGTAAACCATATTTATCTATAAAATTATGATGTCTTTTCATACTGTCTTTACTTACTCCTAAAATAACAGTGTTTAAACTTGAAAAGTCATCGAAATTATCTTTAAAAGCACATGCTTGCTTAGTACATCCAGGTGTTGAATCTTTCGGATAAAAATATAATACAATATTTTTTCCTCTGTAATTTTCAAGTGAGACATCTTTTCCACTACTACTTGGTAGAATAAAGTTTATTGCTTTTTTCATAAATAACCTCCTTATAATGTGTACATATTTAATATAGTATATATTGGTGGAATTTTCAAATAATTCTTTCATAAAATGGTATTTTCTTCAATCCTTATTGAATTGTTAGTATTTTTAGTTGTATAAGATTTATTGATTTTCATAGCTACCTCTCCTACATTAAAATCATACTGTAAATTATTTATTTTGCAGAAAATTTCAAATTAAAACCTTTCTGATTCATATCCCTATTAAATAGAGGAGGAAGTTTTTTCAAAACAATTTATATAAAGAAAATTAAAAACATATATAACAATGTTTAAAATCAAAAAAAGCCTAAATTAATAGGCTAACTCTAATTTGACAAAAAATGAATAAGTTTAATTATAAGTGATTTTTTAATAGATGAGATAAAACAAAAGTTTCCCTCTTAGTCCACCTAGGTGGGTTTTCTTCTTCCAAAACTTTTTTATTTTCCAAATAAGCTTTGTTTATATCTATCCAAACAGGGCGGAATTCAAATTTTTCTTCATAATAATCTAAGTTAAGTTTATCAAATTTTTCTTCTATTTCGACTAAATAATATTTTGAAAGCATTTTAAATAAGTCAGCATTATCAAATTGTCCTTCATCATATTCAGTCACTTGACCATAATATTTATAAGCAGATATATGAGCTCCACTTTCTTCTAAAACTTCTCGTTTTAATGCACTTTCATCATCTTCTCCCTCTTCTATACCTCCACCTGGGAATTTATAATCTTTATTGATATCTGAATGAACCATGAGAATTTTATTATCTTTTATAATAATTGCCCTTACGGCCTCTCTATAGTAAATTTTACCATCTAAATGGAGATTATTTTTACACCATAACACCTCTTCTATAATTATCACCTCTATATTTATTTTTTCTCTTTATCTTCCCATTTTACTTTACTTCTTGTATTGATTTTTTTATTATATTTTTTATTAAAATTTTCATTAGTATTTTGAACATCATTGTTAGGTTCAAATTCTATTTTTTCTATTTTTTTCTTTAATAAGTTCTCAATTTCTTCATAAATTTTTTTATCTTTAGGAGTAGTAAAAATATAACTTTTACCCTTTTCGCTTCTTCTTCCACTACGTCCTATACGATGTACATAAGTTTCAGCTTGTTCAGGAGCATCATAATTAAATATATGAGTTACTCCGGTAATATCGAGACCTCTAGATGCTACATCTGTAGATACTAAATACTGTATCTCAGCTGCTCTAAATGATTTTAATATCTTTTCCCTTTTAACCTGTGGAATATCACTATGTAATTTTTGAACATTATAGCCTCTGTCTTCTAGTTTTTCCTCTAATTTTTCTACTCTGGATTTTGTTCTACAAAAAATAATCGCCATAAAAGGATTTTCTTTGTTCATAATAGTACATAAAGCGTCGATTTTGCTCCTGTCAGTAGTAGGTATATGGAACCTTTCCATATTGTCCTCAAATTCTTTGCTAGCTTCTACTTTAATATTTATAGCTTCCTTAGTGATACGGTATGCCAATTTTTTAACAGATTTATCCATTGTTGCTGAAAAACATAAAGTTTGTCTCTTTTTGTTTGTATTTTTTATTATTGATTCAACTTCATTTTGAAAACCCATTAAAAGCATTTGGTCTGCTTCGTCAATAATAAGGTTTTTGATATTACCAAGTTTAATCATACCTCTGTTTATAAAATCAATTAATCTACCGGGAGTTGCAATTATTACATCCAATTTTCCTTTGCTTTTCTCCAATTGATTTTTATATTCTTTACCACCATAAATTGTCATTATATTTAGGTTGTTGTAATTTATTTTTTCAGCTTCTTCTCCAATTTGAATAGCTAGCTCTCTAGTAGGACTAAGAATAAGAACTTGTATGCTAGAATTATTACTTTTTAATTTGTTGAAGATAGGAAGTAAAAAAGCCATAGTTTTTCCAGTTCCTGTTGGAGCTTCTCCTATCAAATCTTTTTTATCGTTAATATACGGAATAGTTTTTTTTTGTATTTCAGTAGGATTTTTAATTCCAATTTTATTGAGTTTATTAATTAGCTCTTTTTCAAACCCAAAATCTTTAAATGTCATATAACCACCTTTATTTATTTTAATTAACATTTTATCATATATTTTTCGACATTGTCAAACTAAATACAATAATTATATAACTCACTCTAAAATATCTAATAAGGTTTTTTCAAATCTAATATTTTAAGAGGTGATACGCTCCTCTACTAAACCTATGCAAGAGGTTTTTAAAGGGCTTCTTGGGATGTGGCAACCTAATATTGTTACTATAATTATCAAGCTTTATGAACAAGCCCTGCCCTATTTATATTTAATAGTTTAACAACAATTTACCTTGATTTTTTATGTTTATACTTACGTTCAAATCCCTGTTCATTGACCGACCACATTGACAAGTGTATTCCTATCTGGTAGTTTTAAATCTTGTTTTATTGGATCACAAACCGAAATAGCGTATTTTTGCCATTTTAGTTTTTTGTTAACACCAATAATTAAGAAAATGATTATATATAAGTCTAACACAACTAAAAGTCTTATGAATTAAAGTTAGTTGTTCTTGATTAGGGTATACTCTAAATTTAAAAGTTTTATTTATTTTTATAACTACCTCTTCTATATTACAATTATACTGTAAATTATTTGTTTTGCAGAAAATTTAAAATTAAAACCGCTCCGATTCATCTCACTCTTAAATAGTAAATAGAGGAAGCAGTTTTTTCAAAACAATTTAAATAAAAAGATGATTTTATATTGTTGGGAAATTTATTATTAGAATATTAAAAAAAAAGTATGAAAAAGCCACAAAATATATTAAACTAATAATAAGAAGATTATGGAGGTGTAGAAGTGCAAAATAAAACTACAGAAATAGCAAAAGTTGCAATTAAGATGGCATTAACTACAAGAGAAGAAGAAATTTCACTTAGTAAAATATATAATGATGAAGGAACAAGAGTCACAGCTGTTGATATTGGTGGGAAATTACCAGATATTACTTCTAAAATTATTGAAAATACACTTGTTGCTTCAAAAAGAAAAAATATAATTAAAGATTGTCATTTACATGATGGTGCAGTAGCAGGAGCTATTAGAGAGGCATTACAACAGATAAATGCGAAAACTAATGGTTTAAATGTAGGAGGGAAAGTAGGAATAGCGAGAAAAGGAGAGCATCTGAGTGTTGCAGTATTTTTCAGTATAGGGCTCCTACATTTAAATGAAGTTGTTATAGGATTAGGTCATAGATCTATACCTATAATACTAGAGGGTGATATAAAGAAATAAAGGAGGAAGGTATGTTTCATATGCAACTGAGAAATTTAGACTGTATCAATATTAAGGAAGAAATAAAAGAATTATTCCCCAAAATGGAACAATTTGTTTTGAGAGGAATATATGAAGAGACGACAAGAAAGCAGATTAATAATAAAGGATTTTTGAGGTATAAAAACAATAATACTAATAAAGCTTGGAAAAAATTATATCATCAAGAAGAAAAAGTAAATGAAAAGTATAAAAAATATATCTTTCATGTAGCAAATATATTGGATTATGTCTGTCCAAATGAAATGACAGATGGAAATAAACATGTTTTGATTGATAATATGTCAAAGTTTCTGGCTATATTATGCAGAAGAAGAGGAATATTTCTAGATGAAAATCATTCATACGTGCTTCTTTTAATATGGAATGAAATAGGAAGATGGAGAAAAATAGAAAAGGAGCTATTATTGAGCAAATTAAATTCTATTACAACTTTTGAACAAAAAGATATAGAAGGATATATTAATGATTTGTGGAAGGCAGGATTTATATATAAAGCACAAAATAACTATAGCATAAAGGAAAGTTTGGTATTATAAGAGAAGTATTAAAAGAGGACACTGAAAAAGTCTGAAAATTTCAATTTTTCATAGTTTGAATAAGTTATAATCCAATAAAATCAATGAAATTTTTTTGAATTTTTCAAAATTGGACTTTTTCAGCGACTTCCTATTAAAACTTCTCTTTTTTATATTTGAACAGTAATTTTGATAAGTTGACGAAAATTTTCTATATTCATACAAAAATAAGTATACTATTTTAAGATAAAATATACGTTAACAAAACATTAAATTCAAAAAAACATTGACAAAAGATGATAATTAAGGTAAAAATATATGTGTAAATCAATGTAAGTGGTTACATTAATTTGGGAGGAACTAAGGAATGAATATCAAAACACTTGCAAATATGTGTGGAGTGTCAGTTGCGACAGTATCGAGAGTAATTAATAATAAAGGAAATGTTAAAGAAGAAACAAGAGAAAAAATTTTAAGGGTAATAGAAGAATTAAATTATGTTCCAAATGCTCTTGCTAGAAGCTTGTCTAGAAAGGAATCAGATGTAATCGGTGTCATTATTCCAGATGTAAGCAATGCATTTTATATAGAGCTTATTAAAGGAGCAATGACAGAAGCTGAAAATAACAATTTGAATGTAGTTTTCTTTAATACTGACGGAGATATAAAGAAGGAATTGAAAGCAATGAAAATGCTCAGAGAACAACGTATTAGAGGGATGTTGCTTATAAGTTGTGTTAAAAAAGATGAAGTAGATGTTTTACGTAGAAATGTAAAACACTTAGATATTCCAATGATATTAATCAATAAGTATATAGAAAATTTAAACTATGATGGAGTATTCACTGATGATATTATGGCTAGTTATGTATTAACTGAAACACTTGTTAATAATGGACATAGAGAGATAACAATATTAACAGGAGCTCCTAATTCTATTGTAGCATATAATAGAGTAAAGGGTTACAAAAATGCTCTCAAAGATTATGAAATAGAAATTAAAGATGAAAATATAATTTATACAGATTTTAACAATGTTGAAATATCTTATAAAATTCTTAAGAATATGTATAAAAGTGGTAAGTTACCAAAGGCAATAATTGCGGGAAATACCAACATTAATCTAGCTTGTATAAAATTATTTGCTGAAATGGGTATTAGAGTAGGAAAAGATATTTCTTTGGTAGCTTTTGATGATGTCAAAATACTTAATGAATTAGGCATAAAAGTGACAGTAGTTAGTCAAAATCCAAAAGAAATGGGACAACAAGCATTTAGATTATTAATAAATAGAATAATAGATAAAAATAGTCCAATTAATAAAATACATATAGTACCAGAACTTATACTTAGAGGTTCTGAGAAATTAGAAAGAGGTAGGTAAAGAAAATGGATTTAGTTGATTTATTTGGGTATTTGTCATCAATAGTAATTTTAATATCACTTACAATGAGTAGCATAGTGAAATTACGTTGGATAAATATGGTCGGTGCAGGAATGTTTACTATATACGGTCTTATGTTAAAATCTGTTCCAACAGCATTTCTAAACTTTGGTATAGTTATAATAGACCTTTATTACTTATATAAGTTATATATGACTAAGGAAGAATTTAAACTAGTAGAAGCAATTAACGAATCTCCATATTTAAATCATTTTTTTCAAGTAAATAATAATGAACTAAGTGAATTTGTTGATAGAAAAGAATGGGGGCAAGATGAAAAAGTTTTTTATATGCTTAGAAATAATCATACAGCTGGTGTATTAGCTGGCAAAGAGAAGGATAGAGAAACTTTATTTATAGATCTTGATTTTGTTACGGTAGAATATAGAGATATGAAGTTAGGAAGATATTTTTTTCATGAAAATAAAGGAGATTTACAAAAATTAGGATATAAAAAAGTGGTAACTAATGGAACAAATGATAAACATAGAGATTATTTAAAAAAAATAGGTTTTGTCGAAAGAGAAAAAGACGTTTTTGAAAAAGTTTTGTAAGAGGAGGAAATATGTACGATAAAGTAATGGAAACAGTAAAATTCTTAGAAGGAAAAA
>CAZFBB010000047.1:0-19283 GCA_964517235.1 uncultured Fusobacteriaceae bacterium | reverse complement strand
ATTACTTTTGTATCAAGACAAAAGTAATGATGTTTTTTCAAAAAACTAGTTGTTTATATTCAACCTGAGAATCTTTATATTTTTTCTAAAGAAAAAAAGCCTTTGACAAGAGAAAAGAATATATGTATAATAGTCCTAATATAATAGGACTCATAAAGAGAAGTGGAGGGACTGGCCCAATGAAACTTCAGCAACCTGCCTTAGGCGTGGTGCTAAATCCAGCGTATTAACGACAGATGAGGAAAAATTTCAACTCTTCTGTAAATGAAGAGTTTTTTTATGTTTAGTAAAATTGAAATTTTAATATTCTTACAGAAAAGATAAATATTATTTATATGAATTTTGTTGAGACGGGTATAATATAGATTAATTATTTGAGGGGGTTGTAATGGGAGTTAAATTTGATGAAAGTAGTAAATTGATGGAAGTTCTTAAAGAAAGGATATTAATTCTTGATGGAGCAATGGGTACATGTATACAAGATTTTAAACTTGAAGAAGAAGATTATAGGGGTAAAGAATTTAGAGATTATCACTTTGATCAAAAAGGAAATAATGACCTTTTATCTATAACTAAACCAGAGGTGATAGAAGAAATACATAGAGCTTATTTAGAATCGGGTTCAGATATTATTGAAACAAATACATTTAATGCCACGCGTATTTCGCAAGGTGATTATGGTTTAGAAGATTATGTTTATAGGCTAAACTTTGAAAGTGCTAAGTTAGCAAAACAAGTTTGTGATGAATTTACTAAAAAAAATCCAGAAAAACCTAGATTTGTTGCTGGAGCAATTGGGCCAACAAATAAAACGGCGAGTATATCGCCAGATGTAGAAGACCCTGGATATAGAAATATAACTTTTGATTATTTGGTAAGGGATTATAGTGAACAAATAAAAGGCCTTATTGATGGAGGTTCAGATGTTATCTTAATAGAAACAATATTTGATACATTAAATGCAAAAGCAGCAATCTTTGCTAGTGATAAAGTGATGGAAGAAAAAGGTGTTAATCTACCTGTAATGATAAGTGGGACTCTTACCGATAAGAGTGGAAGAACACTTAGTGGTCAAACACTTGAAGCTTTTGTAGCAAGTGTAAAACATGAAAGAGTAATTAGCATAGGACTCAATTGTGCTTTTGGAGCAAAGGAGTTAATTCCTTTTATAAAATCCCTATCAAAATCATTAGATAGATTTATAAGTATATATCCAAATGCAGGTTTACCAAATGAATTGGGAGAATATACTGAATTACCTCAAGAAACATCAAGTTTTTTAAAGGAACTATTTGAAGAAAGACATTTAAATATTGTTGGAGGGTGTTGTGGAACTACTCCAAAACATATAAGAGCAATAGCAAAGCTTGCTAAGAATTATAAAGCAAGAGAAATACCAGAAATTGAAAAAACTTGTATTTTAAGTGGGTTAGAGCCATTAAAGATTACAAAAGAGATAAATTTTGTGAATGTTGGAGAGCGAACTAATGTGGCAGGATCTCGTAAATTTGCTAGACTTATACGTGAGGAAAAATATGAAGAAGCATTAAGTATAGCGAGAGAGCAAGTGGAAAATGGGGCACAAGTAGTAGATGTTAATATGGATGATGCTATGCTAGATGCTAAAAAAGAAATGATAAAATTTCTTAATTTAATTGTAAGTGAACCAGACATAAGTAGAGTACCTATAATGGTTGATAGTAGCAAATGGGATGTGATAGAAGCAGGACTTAAATGTTTACAAGGAAAATCTATAGTAAACTCTATAAGTTTGAAGGAAGGGAAAGAAGATTTTATTGAAAAAGCTACATTAGTTAAAAAATATGGTGCTGCAGTAGTAGTAATGGCATTTGATGAAGTAGGTCAAGCAGATACATTTGAGAGAAGAATAGAAATTTGTAAAAGGTCTTACGATATATTAGTCGATAAAGTTGGCTTTCCACCAGAAGATATTATATTTGATCCAAATATACTTGCTATTGCAACGGGTATAGAAGAGCATAATAATTATGCTGTTGATTTTATAGAAACTGTTAAATGGATAAAAGCAAATCTTCCCTATGCAAAAATAAGTGGAGGAGTAAGTAACTTATCATTTTCATTTAGAGGAAATAATATTGTGAGAGAAGCTATGCATTCAGTGTTTTTATACTATGCTATAAAAGAAGGAATGGATATGGGGATTGTTAACCCTGGTATGCTTCAAGTTTATGATGACATTGACAAGAAGCTTTTGAAGAAAGTAGAAGATGTTATATTTAATAAATATGAGGGAGCTACAGAAGCACTTATTGACTTTGCAGAAGAAATAAAGAATAATAGTAATGATGAGAATACAAAGAAAAATAAATTGGAATGGAGAGAAAAGTCGGTAGAAGAGAGGTTGACTTATTCACTTGTTAAGGGAATTACAGATTATATAGAAATAGATTTAGAAGAGGCTAGACCAAAATATAATAGAGCTCTTGAAGTAATAGAAGAACCGCTTATGGATGGGATGAATGTAGTTGGGGAATTGTTTGGTAATGGAAAGATGTTTCTTCCACAAGTAGTAAAATCAGCAAGGGTAATGAAAAAAGCAGTAAGTGTATTATTACCATATATGGAAGCGGAAAAATTTGGAAATAGTTCAAGTAAATCAGGAACGATATTGATGGCAACGGTAAAGGGTGATGTACATGATATTGGGAAAAATATAGTTGGAGTAGTACTTGCATGCAATAACTTTGAAGTAATAGATTTAGGAGTAATGGTTTCTTGTGAAGAGATACTTGCAAAAGCAAAAGAGCTTAATGTAGACGTAATAGCTCTTAGTGGGCTCATTACTCCCTCACTTGACGAAATGTGTCATGTGGCAAAAGAAATGGGTAAAAATGGATTTACTATACCTCTTATGATAGGAGGGGCAACTACAAGCGAATTGCATACTGCTGTGAAAGTATCTCTAAACTATAAAAATGGAGTAGTACATAGTACTGATGCAAGTAATGCAGTAGGTGTAGCTAAGAAATTATGTAGTTCTCAAAGGGAAGAATATTTGAAGGAGATATTTATTAAGTATGAAGGTATTAGAAAAGATTATAGAGATAAAAATACCAAATATTTAACTCTTAAAGAAGCTAGAAGAAACAGCCTTAAGCTTAATTGGACAGAAAATAGTATAAGAAAGCCTAAGTTTATAGGGACAAAAGTATATAAGGAATACCCCTTAAAGAATTTGCTACCTTATTTTGATTGGACATTTTTCTTTTTAGCTTGGGAAATGAAAGTCATGTATCCAGAAATTATGAAAGACCCAAAATATAAAGATGTGGCTAAAAAGCTTATGGATGAAGCAAAAATATATCTTAAAGATTTAGTTCACAAAGGAGAACTTAAAGCAAATGGAGTAGTTGGCATATACCCTTGTAATTCTGTGGGGGATGATATTGAAGTATATAGTCCAGAAGATAGAAGTACAATTGCAATATTTCATACACTACGTCAACAACATGAGCGTAGAGAAGGAGAGTTTAATTTAGCTCTTAGCGATTATATTGCGCCAAAAGAAAGTGGATTAACTGATTATATAGGTGGTTTTGCAGTAACTGGTGGTATAGGAGAAAAAGAAATAGTAGATAGATTTGTTGCTGATTATGATGATTATTCGTCATTAATGGTAAGAGTTCTTGCTACTAGATTTGCTGAAGCTTTTGCAGAGTTGTTACATGAAATAGTTCGTAAGGAACTTTGGGCATATGTACCAAATGAAAAGTTTAGTATAGAAGAAAAGCTTAGAATGAAATATGAAGGTATTAGGCCTGCTATTGGTTATCCTAGTCTTCCTGATCATAGCGAGAAAAAAATCTTGTTTGATTTGCTTAATGTAGAAGAAAACACGGGGGTGAAACTTACGGAAAATTTTGCCATGTATCCGGGTGCTAGTGTGAGTGGGCTTATTTTTGGAAATAAAGACGCAAAATATTTTAATTTGACAAAATTAAGTTTGGATCAGATAGAGGATTATGCAGATAGGAAGGGCATGAGGGTAGAAGAAGTAGAAAAATTACTTGCTCATAATTTAAATTATAAATAATAGGATGGTGCAAAATGGCATTAGTAGTTCAGAAATACGGGGGAACATCTGTTGCAAATGCTACTAGAGTAAAAGCAGTAGCTAAAAGAATAGTTGAGAGAAAAGTACAGGGGGATGATGTTGTAGTTGTAGTCTCTGCTCCTGCTGGAATGACAGACGAACTTATAAAAAGGGCAAAAGAGATTAGTAAGAAACCTTCTAGAAGAGAACTTGATGTTTTATTAGGAACTGGAGAACAAATAAGTATAGCTTTACTTGCTATGGCCATACATGAATTAGGTCACGATGCTATATCTTATACAGCAAGTCAAGTGAGAATAAATACAACTAAAGATCACAGCAAAGCTAAAATTACAAGTATAGATACTGAGTCTATTAAAAAGAAATTAGATGAAAAACATATAGTAATAGTAGCTGGATTTCAAGGAGTAAATGAAAACAACGACATTACAACTTTGGGAAGGGGAGGAAGTGATACTACTGGTGTAGCGCTCGGTGTAGCACTTTTGGCTGATAGTGTTGAAATATATACTGATGTTGATGGAATTTATTCAGCAGATCCCAAAATAGTTAGAAATGCAAAAAAGATAGTTGAAATATCTTTTGAAGAGATGCTCGAGCTTTCTGCTACTGGTGCAAAAGTATTGCATAGCAGGTCTGTAGAGTTAGCATATAAAAATAATATACCGATACACCTTAGATCATCTTTTGTAAAAGATAAAGGGACTATAGTGCATAAGGAGGTTAATAGTATGGAAAATAGCATAATTAGGGGGATATCTCATTCTGAACATGAAGCTAGAATAACTATTAAAGAAGTGCCAGATAAACCTGGAGTTGCAGCTAGAATCTTTAATAATATATCATCTAATGGGATAAATATAGATATAATTGTTCAAGGTGGTGGAAAGGGTAGGTATAATGATATTAGTTTTATAGTGAAAGAGGAAGATTATGAAGAGGCTATAAAGTATAGTGAAGAAATATCAGATAAAATAGGAGCAAAAGGGGTAGAGGGTGCTAGAGATGTAGCTATGGTGAGTGTTATAGGAATAGGTATAAAATCTAATTCAGGAATAGCTGCAAAAGTTTTTGAAACATTTGGCAATGAAGAAATAAACATAGATATGATTAGTTGTTCCCAAATAAAGATTAGTTGTGTTATAAATCAAAAAGATTTATATAAAGCAATAAATGCCCTACATGATAAATTTATAAATTAAATTTATACTATATGTTAAAAGACTAAAATTTAAATGAAATTAGTCTTTTTTTATAACATAGCAATTTAAAAAAAATTAAAATTATAAGAAAAATGTTTTTAAATTGAACATTAGTCTTTGAATATATTAAAATTAAAAAAATATTTTAGTAAATATTTTTTTAGAAATTCTTTTTGAAATTATTTGAGAAATTGGTTATAATGAAAATATTATACTGGATTAATAGTGGAAATATGGTATTAATAAAAGTTATGATAATGGAGGAATTATGAAAATTTCAACTTCAGATTTTTTAATTGAGGATTTAGAAACTAAGTTAAGTGATGGAAATTTTCGTTTTAATAAAGGGAAATTTCTTGATTTTGAAGTGATTAAATCTCTCGAAAAGGATAGAAGCGATGCAGATTTATATCTTATAAAAAAAGATAATAATGAATTGCTCCTAACTCTTTATAAGAGTGGTGTAATTGCTCCTAGAGATGTTCTTTTGCAAGTACAAAGTTTGTCTGAGCATGGGGAAAATCATCTTGCAAAAATGATACAATGTGGATATAGTGAAGAGTATGAAAGGGACTATTCTATTACAAGATTGAGTGAATTTGGAACTTTACGTAATAGGAGAATAAGAAATTATAAAAGGTTGATAAGACAAATATTAATTGCTCTTGAAACAGCTCATGGAAATGATATACTTCACCTAGATTTTAGGTTGGATGATATAATTATAGAAAGCATAAATCCAAATAATTATAGTATTTATGGCTTTGGTCATAAAAAAGTAGAAAGAGGCAGTTCGTGTAAAGACATAGCTACTATAAGAGGTATGAGTAAATATCAAGGACCAGAAGTTATTCATTGTAGGGGTAGAGCAAAATCTGATTTTTGGTCATTGGGAGTTATATTATATGAGATTATAATAGGTAAATATCCATTTGGTTATGAAAAGAATAATTATGGAAATTATCAAGTTAATTATAAAGAATATATGATACCTGATTTTGTAGAAAGTAGATATAGAGAGCTTATAGATGGATTATTATCTATAAATGCGAAAAATCGTTGGGGTATAGATAAAGTCAAAAAGTGGTTAGTAACAAATGTTGATGAAAAAAAAATAGATACGCGCCAAACAGAAAAGCTTGTATATAAAGGTGTTGAATACAATAATCTAGAAGATTTACATGAGCATTTTGCATTTACACCTCATAGTTATGAAGAGCTTGAAAAACTTTACTTTAGAGGTCATATTACTAAATGGTTAGCAGACACAAGTAATTTGGAGTTATTAAAAGAACTTGAAGAGAATTTAGCTAATAAATATTTGTTTAATTGTTATGTATACAAATATTGGAGTGAAGACAGAGAACTTTACTTTAAAGGTTTTGATCTTACAAAATATGAAAATATGGAGATGTTAACAGAAACCGATATTAACAAAATATCTGATTTTCTTCCGGCGCTTAATAAAAAAGTTCAAAAGATTAAAGATAATTTAAAAAATGATACTCAAAAAAGATTAGTTAATAAAAGTAGAATAGATAAAGATTTTTTCTATTATGGTTATATAGATAATAGAGATTTGTATTTAGATGGAAAAAAAGCTTCTACATATAAAACTATTCCTAGTTTTGATATAGCTAGAGATAAAAATATTAGAACGTTCTTAAGACTTAAGGAAGAATATGACTTTGATTCGATAAGTAATTATCTAAGAGAACTGCTAGACAGTGGAAAACCATTGGAAAGTATAAAAGATAGTATTGAAAAATATCAATTGCCACTAGTTTTTCTTAATAGCAACATTATTGAAAAAGCTCATGATTTGATAAAATTTAAAGAGGAAAAAAAGGGAGAGTTTGACCTCTTTAAAAAACTTTATGAAGAATATAAGTTTTTACCCCTTTCTTTTAAAGAAATGTTAATAGAAAAATCAAACTTAGATTTTTATGACTATTATATAAAAAAAGAACTTGAAGGGAATTATTTTTTACTTTTTGGAAAATTAAAGAAAAAAATTGAAGAGGATAGTCTATTAAATTATTTTTCTTTTTGTACCTATGAAGAGCTACTTCAAGCAATACCCCTTGTAGAAGAAATAAAGATTGAAAATAAAGATTATATTAAGTTTCAATTGGAAATTTTAGACTGTATTTTGAAAAAGAAACTCTATCAAAATGTAGAGTATAGAGTAGAAGTAAAATCAACTGGCTTATCAAAATTATTTAAGAAATTAAGGAAAACACTCTAGTTCAAAGTCTGGATGGGGGTGTTTATTTTGTTTGAAAAATCATAAAGAAAATTTTCGTCAAATTTCAAAATATTTTTTTAGTAAGAATTTTGTTTGATTGTTCTTACTAAATCATTTTATTTAAACTTTTTTTAGTATTTTAAAGATATTCTTTAAAGCATAATGAAATCAAGAAGTAAATTTTTTTAGACTACCCAAATTCGACTATTTCAATGGCTGAATTATTATTAATTTTAATAAATATATCGTGTGAAAATCTATAGAATAAAAATATAATAGTATTTATTTAAAATTTGAATAAAAAAATAAATTATTTTTTCGTAAAAAATAATTAAAAACATATTTTTTTAAAAAATATTAACAATTTTATATTGCTTTTTAAGACAAAACGTACTATGATAGTATGACTTGAAAGGAGATGGAAACATGAAGTTAAAAAGTAAGATTATTATTAATAATTTGATATTATTAATCGTGTTTATTACGATTGTTATTACGGGGAAAACAGCATTTTTAAATAAGTATGCAAAATCTGAAAGAATTCTTATAGAAAATGAAATTAAATTTGGGAAAAAAAATCAGCTAAATGAATTGATGAATTTGGCAGTAAATATCCTTGATGAAGTAGACAAGTTAGATTTGTCCTTGGAAGAAAAAAAATCAATAGCTGCAGAGCAAATGAATAGATTAAATTATAAAGGAAAAGAAGGATACTATTCTGGGTATGACTTAAGTGTGAAAGAGAAGAAATGGGCATTTTCAGGGAAAAAGCCTGAAAATACAGGGAAAATACTAGAAATAACAGAGAAGAGAAAAAATATAATTGAAGCTTCAAAAAATAATGAGTTTATAATATATAAATCAACAAATCCAACTACTAAAACTGAAAATGTAGATAAGTTAAGTAAAACATATTATTATCAAAAGTGGGATTGGGTAATTGTTACTGGTTTTTATCTAGAAGGGATAGAGGATAACATTCAGTTAATAATTGATGAATTAGTAAAGGAAAAAAATATTATGCTTAGAAATATAGTGATATTATCTTTCATAATTTTGCTTGCAGGGATAGGATTTTCAGCTAAATTAGGAGGAGACATATCAAAGGGGGTAACATCTTTAAATGAACAATTTGAAGAATTGTCAAGTGGTAATTTAAAAGTTAATTTTGATAATGAGTATTCGAGTGAACTTAAAGATTTGTCATTTAGTTTTAATAAGTTTGTGGCAAAAATAACTTCTACCATAACTAAAGTTGATCTCCTAACAACAAAGCTAGCTACTGAAAATAAGGAATTATTTAATGCAATTAATTCTATTGTAAATGGGAATAAAAACAACAAGGGAATAGAACAACTTGATTTAAAAGTAGGAATTGTACTTGATAATGTACGTAATCAAACTGCAAGCGCACAAGAAAGTTTAGCTGCTCTTGAAGAGATAAGTGCAAGTAGTGAAAGTATGAAAGAAAATATAAACTCTGGAATTGAAGCTTTTGACACAACAAAAGATATAAGTGAAAAATCACTGATAAGTATGAATAAAATGAACGAGTCAATGACAGATATAGTAATAAGTGTTAGAGGAACAAATAAAGAGATAGAAGTTTTAACAAATATTTCAAATAATATAACTAATATAATAACAGCAATAAATTCTATATCAGAACAAACAAATCTTCTTGCGTTAAATGCTGCGATAGAAGCAGCAAGGGCAGGAGAAGCAGGAAGAGGTTTTGCAGTAGTAGCTGAAGAAATACGTAAATTAGCAGAGCAAACTAATAGAGAAACAAATAAAATTGAAGATTTGATAGGAACAATTGTAAAAAGTGTTAACAAAGTAAAGGGAAGTGGTCGAGAGGTAGAAGAAAAGGTCATTAATGGTCAAAGCACCCTTAGTTTATTTGCAGAGAATATGAGGGAAATAGCAGGTTTAATAGAAAAGAATAGTGAAGATATGAAAAATATTTTGCAAAGTTCAGATGAACAAGTAAATGCAGCTAGGGAAATTACCCATGCAGTAGGAGCTATTACTGATAATTCAACTGAAATTGAAAGTTTAAGTTTGGATACAAATGGCATTACAAAATCGATAAAAGAATTATTAATTAAGAAGAAGGGGATAATCGAGGAGCTCAATAACATTAGTAAGGAACTTAAAAATGACTTAGATTTTTTTAAATATTAAAATAAAAGTTGGATTTAATTCTTTTTGAAAACTAAAGTTTATTGTGTACTTAATTGAGTACGGTGGACAAAGAGTTTTTATAGCCATATTTATAAAATTAAGTTTTAAATCGCAAAAAAATTATGATAAAACCTTTTAGAAAATCAAATAGTGCTACTGAAAAATCAAAAATAAATAATATATCTTTTGGGGACTTTGAGCATAAGGCTTATGCTATTAAAGTCCCTTTTGTAATTAATTAAGTTAAATTTAATAAAAATTCATTATCTCAAAGTGAGAAACTACAATATCTAAGTGTAACTTTTTTAATAATTTTTCTGTAATGATGTTTAACAAATAAATTCAGTTTTTCTAACTTCAATTTCGATGTTAAACTTATTTTATCAATTTAAATTTTTAATATATAAGTTTGAAATTGACAATATTCAAGTTTTTCTTTTGTTTTTTCAAAAGTTTTTTCGTCTAGTTTTAATGCAGTTTCAACTTTTTTTTTATTTATTGAAGCTCTTTTGTTTAGAAATGGATTAAAAAATCTAATAATATAGTTGTTGTTATAGTAAGATTTTTTTAAACAACTCATTACTGCATTAGTACCTTCTTCAAAATTAGTTAAACTATACCTGCTGTTTAAAGATCTTTCTTTTTCTTCCCAAGCAAACAAAAGTCTTCCATTTAAGAAATCAGATATCTGATAAGCTATTAGTGGTGTCAGGTATTCTTTTGCAACTTTGCCAAGATTTACATTATCAAAACTTTTGCTGTAAGTATAAAGGGCAAATTCACAGTTAATTTCGCCGATTAATTGTGCATCTTTAGTTCTAATTATAGATTCTCCTGATGCTCTACCAGGTCGATATAATAGATTTTCTTTTCCCATAAACTCAAAAGTTCTAAATAATGTTAATCTAATTTTATTATATTTTTTTCCAACTATTTCATACTCTCTAACACCTCCTGTTAGCAGAGCACACCCTGATTTCTCGTTGTGAAGAGTTACATAACTTTGCATAGGTTCGATTGAAATAGGAATTTCTGCCCAATTCTCCTTCTTCCATATATCCAGCTCATTAATTCTAACAGGTCTTTGTATAGTTCCAAATAGTTGGTCGGCAGTTGATAAACTACTTTTGATTTCTGTATCAAAAAGGACACAAACCCTATGACTATAAGATTGATTATCAAAAGTAAAATTAAATCTGATAAGTTTTTCATTTTTTCTAAGAGATATTATTGTTCTATAATTTAACTCTGAATTTTTAACTCCAGTTGCTCTGTCCCTTAAATTTTTTGGAATATCTAGCGTAAAGTTTGCTTCAATTTCTTCATGGACTGAACTAGTAGACACACTTATTTTTTTGAGAAGAGCTTCTTTTGAAGATATTACCATATCTTTTCTTGGTGGAGAATAATTATATGAATCACCATCATCACCATTTTCTTCTATTTCCATTTGATTTTTATAAATTTTTCCAGATTCTTTGTCAGTAATTATCAATGTATTATTTTTATCCATTTTTATATTATAATACTTATTTTCGATAACAGGAGAATTTTTTTTATTTTTTTTATCGATAATATTATCTGTAAATTTTAGATATATTTGACTATATCCTAATGCTGGAATATCTTTCAAACCTACCACTAATTCAGCTAAGTACACTTTTGAGGGTATAAATATTTTTTTACTGGGATTTAGGTTAATTTGCTGATTTAATATATATTTAGTTTGATCTACTTGTGATAGAATCGTATAATCTAATTTATTATCTTTATCATCGTATATGAAAAAATTTTCTTCTGGAATATATGCTTTTATTCTAGTTACACCACTTCTTCTATAGGGTAATGTATTAAAAATATTAAAAGTATAATGTCCTTTTTGAGGTGCTTTTACGGATATTAATCTCATATTTAATTCTAAAAGATTTTCAGCGTAATCAAGTGCAGTTTTGTATCTAAAATAAATATCTTCATTTGTAGTATCACTATTACAACCACCAATACTATCGTGAGCTGAATTTTGAAGTAGCAATTTCCATATTTTGTCAAGCTCTCTTTGGGGATATCTATTTCCAAGAGAATGAGATATACAAAGTACAGGTTCAAGGATATTTATTAGGAGATTTTCAGTTTTATTGTTCATTTGTTTTAAATCTGCTCTTGTAGAGAAAATTGATTTATGAACTCTACTTTTGGCTCCCTCAGTTAATTCACCTTTCAAAACCCCCAAATCACTTGAATCTTCACGTAAATCTTTAAAAAATAATTCGGGATTAGAAAGTACATATTCTCTTTTATTATCGATTTTATTTAATTTTTCAATTACTTTCAATAGATTTGTTCGAAGTGGTGCTTGGTCAAATCCACTTGGGAAATATATATTTTTAGTTTCTGATTTATTATCTAATATATCTATAAATTTATGAATGTATTTTTTTATTTCATTTTCATTTTCGGGGATGCATCCGCCAACGTAATATCCAAAGGGCATTTCAGTAGATAACATTTTTGTTCCATCTGATCCTTCCCATATAAAATCAGTTTTATATGATTTTGTATTTGATATACCTCTCCAGAATAAAAAATTATCTATTCCAAATTGAGAATATATTTGAGGAGCATTTGCACCTTGACCGAATATATCTGGTGCATATGCAACACTCATAGAATGCCCCATTTCTTCAGCAATTTGGATTCCATACATCAAATTTCGGACTATCGATTCTTGTGATATTACAAGTTGATCAGTCTGAGTATACCAAGGACCTATAAAAAATCTTTTTCTAGTGACCAAATTTTTTAATCTACTTCTATCTTCTGGAGCATATTTTAAATATTCTTCAACTAGAGAACTTTGAGCATCCATAAGATAGTATTTAAAGTCTTCATTATTTTCTAAAAATTCTAATATTATTTTTATATGATTCACTAAGTATATTATTGATCTTGCTGATGTAAAATACCATTCTCTATCCCAGTGAGAGTGAGGAATGATATGTACTTTTTTTGATTTCATTTTACAAACTCCTGTCAATATTAATTAAACTCAAGCTCTATTTCTTCTTCATTTACTTTACCACCATCAGACTCCCTAAAATCTACCATTAAATTTGCACCAACAGCAATTATTAAAGCTCCAATTAATCCACCTAAAAGATAGGCCCAACCATTTCCTACTGAGAAAAAACCATACATACCACCAATAGGAGGCATTTTTATATGAGCACCCATTAACATTGCACTTGCAGCACCTATTGAAGAAGCGATTACATTGAGAGGAATTAATTTAAGTGGACTTTGTAATGTAAAAGGAATGGCTCCTTCTGTGATACCAATTATTCCCATTATCAGAGCACCATTTCCTGCCTCTTTTAGAGTCTTAGAATAATTTGATTTTTTTACAAGCGTAGCTAAACCATATCCTAATGGCGGAACCCATATAGCCACATTTACAATCATGGCTGGTAAATATACACCACTTATAAATAATGCATTTCCTGCCATCCATGCTGCTTTATTAACTGGTCCTCCAAGATCAAATCCAATCATAGCACCTAATACTAAAGCTAAAACTACTACATTTGTATTACTTTGACTCATTTCAGTTATCCAGTTCAAAAGATTTTGGTTGATAAAACCAAGTGGTTGACCGAGAATTAATGACATTAAAACGCCAACTGATCCAATGGTTAATAATGGTAATATAATTAATGGCACTGCACTTGCAGCTGGTCCTTTAATAATGATTTTATTCTTAATTACATTGGTTATCCAACCAGAAAAAAAACCTGCAACTAATGCACCTAAGAAACCTGCATTTGTAGTTCCTGCTAAAACTCCACCTACAAATCCAGCTGGCAATCCGGGTTTACCAGCTATTGAATAAGCAATATAACCTGCTAAGACAGTATTCATTAATCCAATGGTATTCCAACCTACATTCTGAAACATCCACACATAATGATAAAATCCATTTGCATCAGCAAAATTATCAAGATTAGAAACTCCACCAATAAATCCTATTATTTTTGCAACTGCAACTATTAAAGAACCGCCAATAATAACGGGTAAAACATAAGAAATTCCTGACATTAAATGTTGTTTTGCTTGCTTTAACATTTTTCCTCCTTAAACTTTATTTTTTTTAGTTTCTATAGAGTGAACAATTTTTTTTATAACCGCTTCAGCACTGGTAACACATTGTCCTAATTTTACTTTTACAATTATTTTGTCTTTAAAACGTTCTTCTCCTTCAATAACTTTATCAGCAGCTATTATAACTACTTCAGCTTCCTTTATATCTGAGTCGCTAAGTTTATTAATTTTTCCCATTGCTCCTTGTTGTTCGATTTTTACATTGTGTGATAATTTTTTTCCAGCTTTTTCTAATGCTCTAGCTGCCATTGGAGTATGAGCTAAACCAGCAATACATGAAGTTACTCCAATTATTTTCATTTTTCTACCTCCTTAAATTTTGAATAAAAGTAATTTAATAACGTTTCTTCATTATCTATTTTTAAAATAAACTCTTGAAAATCTTCTTCTAATAAATTTGTAGCAATACTTGATAAAATATCTAAATGTCTCTTATTAGTTTTATTTTTAGGTAATAATATTGTAAACATTACTTTAACTTGATAATTATCTGGAGAATCCCAATTTATAGGATTATTAAGTTGTAGAAAAAATAATTTTGATTTTTTTATATTTTCACTTTTTGAGTGTGGAATAGCTATCAAATCTTCAACTGCAGTTGAGTAAACTTTTTCTCTCTCAATAAGTTCATTAAACAAAATTTTCTCATCTTTAACTATATTAAGCTCATGAGCTTTACTGGCTATAAACTTTAACACGTCATCTTTGCAATTCAAATTTTGATTCAAAAAAATCTGTTCTCTTGTAAGTAACATTTTTAATTAACTCCCCTTATTATAAAATTTTAAATTCGCTGAATATAGTGTCTTTATCTTCATATAATAGAATATCTTTTTTAATATTATTAGATATATCTTCCAAGAAATTAGATATTACTAAGGAATCTAATGAAATATCCAGTTCTCTTTTCTTTTTTAAAATAATTAGTATTATGCATTTTACATTTTGTTTTTCATCCCAGTTAATTTTTTGTTTGTTTCTTAGAATATATATATTACTTTCATTTATGTTAGAAGAGATAATATGAGGTAGAACAATGCCTTTTCCTATAAAAATTGAACCTAAATTTTCACGTTTTTTAAGTTCCTCTGTGAAAACTTTTTCACTAAAAATGATATTTTTTTCCTTCAGTTCTTTTGATATAACATTGTAAAACTCATCTTTTTTCAAGAGGTTTAAGTTTAAATTAATATTGTCTTTTTTTAAAATATTTTTACTATTTATAAGTCTCAGTATACTTTCTTTTTTATTAGAATCTTTACATATATTATTTATTAACTTAAATAGTTCAGTTTGATTTTGATATTTGGTATTCATATTTAAGATAATAGTATTAAGTTCACTTTCGATATATATGAATCCAATTTTTACCTTTTCTAAGTCAATATTATTACTAAAAAATTCAATATTAACATCATTACTGGTTTTAATTTTTCTTAAATCAAGATTATCTAATAATTCTAAATTACTAATTTTTTTTAATACTTTATTTCTAATTGATTCAAATTTTTTTTTAGAGGTATTTTCTACAGATTTTATTTGATAATTTGTCAATTGAAATAAATTTATTTCTTGATTTTCAGTTTTGTTTTTTCGATTAAAATCTAAAAATATTTTATTAATTAATTCGATATCTTTCTTGTCTAAAAGTACACTTACATACGCTATAGGTTTATTAACTTTAGGAATTTTTATTGTAGAGATAATTAAGTCTATGTCACTTAAATCATATTTATTATTTAGTTTTTCCAAAGAAATTATATTTTTTATATTCCAATCATGGAAAACAGTTTTAATTCTATTTTTTAATAAATATGATGATCCTATTCCACTTGAACAAACAATAATTATATTTGTAACAGCCATTTTTTCTTCTAATATTGCTTGAAAATAGACAGATAAATAAGAAATTTCATTTTCATTTATCTCTGGTAGATTATATTTTTTTGAAATGGGTAACATTATCATACCTACAAAATTAAATAAATCAGAAAACTCATTTTTTATATTATCTAGCAGTGGATTTTTAATTTTTATATTATACGACAATCTATTTAACATGGCTTTTATATGTAAAATTAAACTTTCATATAATTCAAGTTCTTCACACATCCTTACACCAACAATTTTATACATTTTTTGATTTAATTCCATTACTATATTTTTTACTTTTTCGTCAACTTGGTTTAATAAAATAGGCATATTTAAAGATTGAATAATAGAGCCAACTCCAGATGAAACTAGATATTGATAGATAAAATAGATTTCTTCTTCTGGAAGTTTCAATAGATAAAGAGTTTCTATTTTATTCGCCATATTTTTTGCTATCTTATAAGTTTTTTTTTCAATAAGCATCTTTTCTATATTTTTATAAAGGTTATTTCCATCTCTTAATCTTTGGATTAGTATTAAAATATAAGTAACGAAGTTAATATAGTATGATTCTGCAATAGTATAATTTAGCTGAATCTCAGCCTCATTTACCAATTTTTCAATATTAATTATATCTTCCTTGGAAAATATGATTTCTAATTCTTTAAAAGTGCTCTCTCCGATTCTTTGAGAGATAATATAATCTTCCTTTAAAGCTTTTTCGTGTATAGAACTATTTACAATATTTACAATCATGTTCCTTATATCTTTTTCACTACCAATTATTCTAGTCCCTAAATTATTCTTTTCTAATACAAGATTATAATTTTTTAGCTCTTTTTCTAAATATAATATATCGTTGACTATAGAAGTTCGACTTATATAGTATTTTTCAGATAATTTGGTAATAGAAGTAAATGTAGGTGTATTTCTTAATAGTTCTAATAAAATGTCTGCTCTTCTCTCTTGAACAGAAGTAGTTTCAATTATCTCAATGTTCTTGTTTAAGTCATAGTTTAAAATCATTCCATTATCAATAGAACCTTCAATTAGAACACCCCTTCCTTGTTTCTTATCTAATAAAATATCCTTTTTTTTCAACTCTTCCTTAATAATTTTCAATTCTCTATAAATAGTTTTCTCAGAAACTTGAAATTTTTCAGAAATTTGCTTTGTCGATACAAAATTACTTTCTTTTAGTAAATATTTAATTATGTCTTTTTGTCTTGTTGATAAAATATTCAAATTAAATCACCACCGTATTATTTACAAATTAATTGTAGTATTTTTTTAACTATTAATAAATACCAAACAATGTCCAGAAGTTTTGGTTCTTTTGTGAACAAATAAAACTATTAGATTACATTGATTAATTCAGTTTATTTATTTATGTTAAATCTTTAAAATTGTGTCATGTATCTATTAAATTGAAAAGTTAATATGTAAAATATAAAATTTATATAAAATAGTTAATATTTAATAAGTGATAATTGGCAATAAAAAAAATTGGCAAAGAGATTAAAAGTTGAAAAGTTTCATAGGTAAAATCAAAATTTTTTTTATATTGGTTTGAGAGAAGTATTTGAGTACAAATATAAGTAAAAGTTAAAGTGAAAATTAAACTTAAAAAAGCAAGAGTAAATTTGAATTACTGGAAGAGTATATTTTAAAATGCTTTAAAATGAATAGGAAAGGAAATTATTATAGGTTAGATTTATCAAATATTAAATATAGTAGCATATTCATGATGGTATAGATTTAATAGAAGGGTTTTAGTAGAAGATTTAGAACAAATATATTGATAAAAAGATAAGTTTTTACCTTTATAAGGTTTCATTTTTTTGATGTAAAGGAATGGAGAGAAATTGTAAAATATATGTTGTAACTTAGGTTCATCAGATTAAAGAGGTTTAAACAAAAATTTAAATGGAATAGTGAGAAAAGATTTACCAAAATCAACAGATTTATCAAAATGCAATCAAAAGGAACTGAATAAGAATTGTAACAAATGGAACAGTGTTCCTAGAAAATGATTAAAATGCTTTATGCCAAAAAAAGTATTAGAAATGGAAATAGAAGTAAAAACATTACTTACTACTGCCTAGATATTTAGCATATGATATTTTTTGATTTAAATTGATAATTCAGCATATAAAAGAACCTCTCCCAATTGGAAGAGGCTATCAATTTATTTTTTACTATCATCCAATTTAAGAACTGAAATAAATGCTTCTTGTGGAATTTCAACATTTCCAATTTGTTTCATACGTTTTTTACCTTCTTTTTGTTTTTCAAGAAGTTTTTTCTTACGAGAAATATCTCCACCATAACATTTAGCAAGAACGTTTTTCCTAAAGGCTCTGATAGTTTCTCTAGCAATTATTTTGCTTCCTAAAGCAGCCTGTATAGGAATTTCAAATTGTTGTCTTGGAATAACATCTTTGAGCTTTTCAGCAATAAGTCTTCCTCTGTAGTATGCATTATCTTGGTGAGCAATGAATGAAAAGGCGTCTACAGGTTCTCCACTAACAAGTATATCTACTTTAACTAACTTCGATTCTCTATAACCTATCATTTCATATTCAAATGAAGCATAACCTTTAG
This sequence comes from uncultured Fusobacteriaceae bacterium, assembly GCA_964517235.1. Classification (GTDB taxonomy): domain Bacteria; phylum Fusobacteriota; class Fusobacteriia; order Fusobacteriales; family Fusobacteriaceae; genus CAZFBB01. Next base: position 919 of record CAZFBB010000047.1, on the reverse strand, counting down.
TTTTTGACTTAAGTTTATCATAAAAGTCAAGTACTATTTCTGCAAGAGGTAATTCATAAGTAATCATTGTTCTCGTTTCATCTACATATTGCATATCCTTGTAGATACCTCTTTTTTCTTGACAAAGTTCCATAACATTTCCAACATAATCTTTTGGAGTTATTATATTTCCTTTAATATAAGGCTCTTCAACACTTCTTCTACCCATACCTGAATCAGGAAACTCAACAGGATTATCAATAGTTAAAACATCACCATTTTCCATATGTACTCTGTATTCAACTGATGGTGTAGTAGATATAAGGTCAATATAATACTCTCTTCTTAATCTTTCAACAATAATTTCCATATGTAAAAGTCCTAAGAATCCACATCTAAATCCAAATCCAAGAGCTGTAGATGTTTCTGGAACGAATGATAATGAAGCGTCATTAAGCTGAAGTTTTTCTAAAGCTTCTCTCAAATCAGTATATTCATCTGTAGATAGAGGGTATAAACCTGCATAAACCATGGATTGAGCAGGTCTATAACCTTCAAGAGCTTTTTCACATGGGTTTTTTACATGAGTGATAGTGTCACCAACTTGTGTATCTTGAATTGATTTAACACCAGTTATAATATATCCAACTGATCCAGCACCTAGTTCATTTGTATTTTTCATATTTGGAGAGAAGATACCACATTCAAGTATAGGAAATTCTCTTCCAGTTGACATTATTTTTATTTTATCACCTTTTTTAATTGTTCCATCTAAGATTCTTACATAAGTAACAACTCCTCTATAATCATCAAAATGTGAATCGAAAATAAGTGCTTGTAATGGTTTTGATTGCTCTACTTGTGGTGCAGGAATTCTCTCAATAATAGCTTCTAATAAATCATCTATACCTATACCACTTTTTGCAGAAGTAAGAACAGC
>CAZFBB010000046.1:0-19685 GCA_964517235.1 uncultured Fusobacteriaceae bacterium | reverse complement strand
TCTCTTAAATTTAGTATCCACTTTTTACCTCCTAATATACTTATTAATCCTAGTCATTATAGACTAAAATAGAGAAAAATGCAATAATTCTTTCATTTATACTTTTAGTTTTATTAGGAAAAATTTAAAACTTAAAAATCAATAGTTAATAACTGAAAATATTTTAATTATAGATTTATATTGATTATTAAAAATGAATTTTTTGGCAATGAATATGTTAATTTAGTAATAATTACATTTATAGTCTAGATAAATGATAATGAATTTAGCTGTAAAATTTTTGGAAGATTTGTGTTAAAAACTTGTGATTTTACTATTGTGAAAATCCTCTGCCCTCTGTGATTTTCTGTTTATGTAGACAAAACTGGCTTTTAAAGCCAGTTTTTATTTATTTTGGTAAGTTGTACAATCGACATGGTTATTTACCATAGACATATTTACTCCAATTGCAGTACATTCTAGAGAATGGTTAAATTTACAACTTTTAACTTTACATGATCCTATTCCACCAACTATGCTATTAAAACCTCCTTTTGAAGTACTATTCATAAAAGTATCACAAACTGGAGTATCATCACCAACATTAATGGCCATAGTATGGCAAATATTATTCTTGTTATAAACACAATTATCAGCATTACAGTTAATTATTTTCGTCATTTGCATAACATCACCTCAATATACCTATTCAACTTTTAATATAATTTCCTTTCTTCTTGCAATTTATTTCTCTATTGAGTATACTTGAATTAGGAGGGGATTATGGAAGATAAAAAGAAATATTACTACGAATCTTTGTTAGATAAAAATGCTGAGACTTTTAATGAAGCCTTTATAGTAGGTTTAGAAGAGTATTTACAAGTATGTAAGATAATAGATGGATTTAGTTTTTCACTAGATGGAGAAGAAGGGTTTATAATACTAGAAGAAGAAATAAATTTTGAAATAACATTTATAGATAACAATGAATTGGAAAAAACAATAATGTTTACTTTTAATAATGTTGAAGATGCAAAAGCTAAATTAAAAGAGATAAAATGTGAATATAAAGAAGTATGTTAAAAGAGGTTAGAGTTGTAACCTCTTTTATATTAATTTATCTAAATCAACCATATCAATTTCCTTTTCTACAGGAGATTTAGTTGGATTTTCTATTAAAGAATTTTGAAAGGTCAAAGCGAAATTTTCTGTAAAATTTTCTTTGGTATAAATAAGGTTGTTATAGACATAGTTATAACCTTTTCTCATAATATTTATGTACATCTCTTCATATACTAATTCAAAATCGTCAACGTAGTCTCTAACTAAGTATAAAAGTTCATTAGTTTTTTTCTTGGTATATTTGGCATATTTATTTATACCCTTAAATTTTATAGCGTCGATTTTATTATGACTATTTTGCCTTAATTTTTCATAAGTTATATAATATTCAGTATAGTTATTTATATCATCTAATAGAGGCTTTAAAATGTTTTTTTCAAAGTCATAAAATCTTGTATATGCGTTATCTTCTATTCCTAAAACTTCCTTTAATAATTGGAGTTCTAGGGTGTAGTCAACATTTCTACCTAACTTCATAAGATAATTTAGATAAAAATCAGAAGCATAAGATGTAGAAAAATTTAGTACAGAAGTAAGGTGGATTCTATTAAAAAAGTTTTTTTCTATAAAAGACATTCGAACTTCTTCAGATAATAAAAATATGTATGAGTTATCTTGTTTGGCAAAACTATTCATTATAGAAAAATTGCCTTGAATAATATTTTTTTTACCTTCAGTAATTTTATAATTCACTCTTTTTCCTTCAAGAGATAATATAATTTTTTCAAGTCTTTCCTCTTTAACTTTTAGATGATTTAGTACTTTTTCTCTTTTTAACTCCAAAAAAGTTTCTTTTTTTAATTTAAACTGATCTAGTAGAAACTGGAAAAGTTTCTTTTCTTTTTTATTTAATTTTTTGTCAAAAGCAATATAAACTTTTTTTTTATGAAGATTAAATCTTTCCTTTTTTAAAAAAAATATCATTATTTCTCCTCTAAATGGTGGTATACAGCTCCTAGTAGGTTTGCATCATTAAAAAACTTACATGGAAGTATATCTAATTTATCACCTAATGAACCATATTGTTCATTTAGTTCTTTTAATTTTCCTTTAATTTTTTTGCATAAATCAGTTTTTTTGCTAATTCCACCACCTATTATAACACTTTCTGGGTCAAATGAAAATTGCAAATTGTATATGCCAAGAGCTATATTCGCATAAAATTTTTCTACTTCTTCTTTGACTACTTTATTTCCTCTTTCTTCCATAAAAAAAACTCTTTCTCCACTGAGAGAACCTCTTTGCAAAGAAAGTTTATCTTCAACACGGTGTACAAGGTTTATAGTAGAAGCTAATTTAGACCAACTTTGATAACTACCATCCTTATTGGGAAGTAACATCATTCCAAGCTCTCCAGAGGCTAAGTTGTTTCCATGATGTATCTCCTTATTCTTAACAATAGCACCACCTATGCCAGTTCCTATTACAATAAAGATCATGTCCTTATAGTTTTTACCACTTCCTTGCCAAACTTCTGCAAGAGCAGCACATTTGCCATCATTTTCTATAGTTACTTTTATTTTTAATAATTCTTCCAATTCTTTTTTTACATTAACATCTTGTAAAAATGGAAGAGCATATATTAGTTTTATTATTCCACTTTTAGAATCAACTATACCGGGAGAGCTAAGGGCAATACCTTCTATTTTATCTTTATATTTATTAAATATACTTTTAATTTTATTATAAAAATTTTCTTTATTGTCTGTTGGGGTTAAATAACTAGACCTTTCTAGTACTTTCCCTTTTTTAGTCATTAAAGCATATTTTATACTTGTTCCTCCAATATCAAATGTTAGTATTTTCATGTTATCACCTCAATTTTAGTATAACATGAGAGGGTGTTGCTTTCAAAGAAAAAGAACTAGGTAGGAACAAAATGTTTTTTTAAGTTTAGATAGAAATAAAGATTAAAAGTTAATCTTTAATTAGTCGATAATCACATAAGACTTTGAAATTTTAGTTTTTATTTTGAATATATGTTATAATGCTCTTTTCTTGTAATGATTACTAGAATAAAGTATAATACTAATTGAAGAAAGATAGAGATGAGGTGACTTTATGAAAAAAATAAGTTTTTTATTATTTTTATTGCTATTATTAGCTTGTACAAATAAAGATGTTAATAATGAAAAGATAAATAATGAAGTTTTAAACTTATTAACCATAGATAAAAAAGATACAGCAACGTGGTATGATAATTTTAGTAAATATAGAGAAAATTATAAAAAATTTAAAGTAAATTCAGAATTAGTATTAGGTACAGGTACTTATGAAGGAAATCCTAATTTGGCCTATGAAAGTGCCCAAAAAGTTGGGGAAGAAAATATAAGAGCTTTACTGCTTTTAAATAATAACAACAAAAAATTTGGAAATGAAATAGATAAAGTTTTGGAAATTTATAAAAGAGGTGAAGAAACTTTATATAGGTATATATTACTTCTTGAAGTAAATAAAGTAAGTATAGTTAATGAAGAAGCAAATGAGAAAAGATTTATAGAAGAGGCTAGAAGAAAGTTAGAAGATAATAAAGGAAAAGCAGAAGGTTATATAGATAAGGGTGATAAGCTTTATTTGAGTAAAAACTATGAAGAGGCGATAATTGCTTATGAAAAAGCTTTAGCTATCTTTCAGTCAAATGGACTTTATAAAGAGGGAAGTTTAGTGGAGGAAAAGATAGGTAAAGTAAGAAATACTATGGAAAATGAAAAGATAAGTTTAAATAAGGAAAAGATAGAGCTAAATAGAAAAATATCAAATTTGGAAAATAAGAAAGATAAATATATTTATGATTATGAAGAATTGTTAGGATTGTATATTCTCAATAAAGATAATATAAGAATAAAAGAGATAAAGGAAAAGATTAGAGAAATAGAGGTAAATGAAGAAAATTTTAGAAGAAAAAATGAAATTAAAAATTATATTGTTTCTCTGGTAAAAGAGGGTTATGTTGAAGAAAACTATAGGTTTATCTTTAATAAAGTTAATGATTATTATATTAGTGATGTGCTTGATGAAGAAAAAATATTAAGGGAAATTGAAGAAAATATAAGTAATAGAGAATTATATATTTTATATAAAGTAAATGATTATTACAGTGAAGAAAGTAAAATAATTAATCAATTTATCCAAGATAAAAATTCAAATTATTTAGTAAGAAGTGGTGTTTATGAAGAAATAAATAAAAATGATTATTATAAATATAATAGTTATAAGATATTATATATAGATTCTTACTATTTAATAGGAACTAAAGGAAATTATGGTTGGTTTGCCAATTTTTCATTAAACGCTTTTTTTAAAGATTATGAGAAAAAAATAGAAAAAAAAATACTTTATCAAAATAAAAGGAGTAGTTATACAGATTATACTAGTGAAAGAAGTGCTATTGAAGGGATACTTGGTGAAGTTATTGGAAAAATTTAGGAGGAGAGATGAAGATACTTTTATTTTTATTACTTACATTAAATGTATATACTAAAGATTTTGACAAAAATAAAATTGTATATAATAAAGTAGAAGAAAGTATAAAGGAAGAAATACCTAATTTTATAAATAAAATTGAAAATTTAGAAGGAGAAGTTAATTTAGGACTTTATATTGGAAATACATATATTAAGAGTAAAAATAAATTGATAAACAATATAAAAAATGAGCTTCTTAACTTGAAAAATGTAAGTGTTATAAGTGAAAATTATGATGAATATAGTAAGATTTTAGAAAAACAAAATAATAGTAAATATGAAGATGTAAGGCTTGTGGGTCAATTGAAGAAAACAAGGTATCTTTTGAAGATAGATTATAATAACCTTGAATATTCAACAAATTTTTATTTAAAAAACTATTTATCAGGAATTATATCTTTAGAGGTAATTGATTTGGCAAGTGGGAGTGTAATTTTTGGAAGTTATAAAGAAGTAGAAGTAGAAGAAAAAATAGAAAAAGAAATAATTTTTTCTATAAATGCTTTATTAATAATTTTAGCAATAATAACTAACAAATTAACTAGAAAATATTATACACTTAGAATTTTTTCACTTTATTTAATTTTTATATTTATAATCAATGTTTATTATTTTTTAGTTATTTAGAATGCACAAAGTATAAAGAATTACCATTTTTCTTTGGTAACTCTTTGTATTTTTTTATTAAAGTTAATTTATACTAATTTTTTTTTAATTAGTTATTGTAAAGTTACTGTCATTAAACATAACCTCTTCTACTTAGCCATATTATGCTATAGTTGGAATATCATCTTTAAAATTGCCAATATAAATATCTCCATTTTTATAGGGAAACTTTTTTTCTACTTTTTTCATCTAAGGCAATTATAAATGGCTTTAATGATAAAAAGAAAAACAGAGATAGAATTATAATAATACTAACTATTTTCATAAGGTACCTCTATCATACAAATATTTTATGAGTTTTTTTACTTAGTTCTAACTTAAAACATATTAAGAAATGATTTAAATTTTTGAAAATAAAAGATTGTGTAAAAAACACTTTACAAATAAAAACAAGTATTATATACTAACTGAGTATTCTTAATATTTTTTTGTTTGACTAATCTTTACAAATGTAAAGTTGTAGAGTATACTCCTATTGTTAAGATAATATAGGGGGGGGAATCGAAATGAAAAAGGATACACTAGTAACAAGATTAAATGAATTAGAAGCTAGTTTGAAGGTTGAAGGAGTAGATGAAGTAGAAATGATAGAAGCAGAAATATCTATTTTAAAGGAAGAATTGAAAAACCTTGAATATGAACTAGAATTTGGACTATAGTCTCTAACAATCTTAGAATAAATTAATTCCTGCAGGCAGATTTTATCTGCCTTTTATAATGGAAAAAATAATAAAATAATGAAAGATGAATAAGACTTTATAGCTTGTGTTTTCTAAAGAATTCTGTTAGAATGTCCTTTGCTAAAGGAGGAGAAATGATTAAAAATAAGGGGTTTTACAAAAAAGTATCGGCAATTGCAATACCAATAGCTTTACAAAATTTAGTATTATCATCTATAAATGTTGTTGATGTATTTATGATTGGTAAATTAGGAGAAGTTCCATTGGCCAGTTTAGGTTTAGCAAATCAAATACTTTTTTTATTGTCATTATTTTTATTTGGAATAAACAGTGGAGCAGGTGTATTAACAGCACAATTTTGGGGTAAAAAAGATATAAAAAATATTAAGAAAGTACTAGGAATAGCATTAACTTTGAGCTTAATAGTAGCACTTGGTTTTTATAGTGCCACACAATTTATTCCTGAAAAATTAATGGCTCTTTATTCTCCAGATAAAGAAGTTGTCTATTTAGGTGGAGAATATTTAAAAACTATAGGAATTTCATATATTTTTACAGCAATATCTTTTGTTTTTGCAATACAACTAAGAAATTTATCATTAACAAAAGTTAGTGTATATGGCTCTATAATTAGTTTGTTTATAAATATTATACTTAATTATCTTTTGATATTTGGTAAATTAGGTTTTGAACCGTTGGGGGTAAAGGGAGCTGCAATTTCTACAGCTATAGCAAGGTTATTTGAAATGTTTTTTATTGTTTATTACACTTTTTTTAAAAAATATCCTATAGCTGGAAGGATAAAAGAATATTTATTATTTGATAAAAACTTTGTAAAAAATTATTTTAGTATAAGTTTGCCTGTAATAATTAATGAGATATTATGGGCATTTGGTATTACTTGTTATAGTATAATCTATGCAAGAATGGGGACAAGTCAGGTAGCTACAGTAAATATAGTAAATAGTATAGAAAGGATAATATTTACAGGATTTATAGGTATAGGAAATGCTACCGCAGTAATGATTGGTAATAAAGTAGGAGAAGGAGAGCTAGTAGAAGCAAAAAAATATGGAAAAACCTTTGCAATATTAGCTTTTGCTATAGGTTTATTAGGTTCAGCTATAGTTTTTTTAATAGCTAAGCCAATATTAGGTATTTATGATTTAAGTGAAGAAGTAAATAATCTAGCATTTTTAACTCTAATGTCTTTATGTATTATAATTCCTTTTAAAGCATTTAATAGTACCACAATAGTTGGGATTTTAAGAGGTGGTGGAGATACAAAATATGCATTAATTATTGATATACTTGCTTTATGGTTAATGGGTGTACCACTTACTTTTGTAGCAGGTTTAAAACTTCATCTACCAATATATATAGTTTTTTTAGTGGCAGCTAGTGAAGAATTTGTAAAATTTACTTTGGGTCTAGTTAGGTTAAAAAGTGGGAAATGGGTCAAAAATGTGATTGAGAATATAAGGTAAGAAAAGATGAAGTAAAGCTAATTTTGAAAAGAATTAGCTTTACTTTATAAATTAGGAAAAATAATTTTATTTTTTTTATGGTTTATAACCTCTACTTCTACTTCATAAACTTCCTCTAATATACCTTTATCTATAATTTTTTCAGTATTGTCAAATGAAACTACTTGGCCATTTTTTAAAACTAAGATTTTGTCACTGTATCTACTAGCAAGATTAATGTCATGAAGAACACAGATAATTGTATAATTCTTTTTTGTGGCTAAGTTTTTACAAAGTGTCATAAGTGCTCTTTGGTGTTTCATGTCAAGATTGGAAATAGGTTCATCAAGTAGAAGAATTTTTGCATCTTGAGCTAAGGCTCTAGCTATATAAACCCTTTGTTTTTCTCCACCACTTAGAGAAAATATAGACTTATCATTTAAGATGTCTGTTTCAGTAATTTTCATTATTTCGTCCAAATTACAAGTATTTTTACCTTTTCTAGAATAAAACCCCATTTCTACGATTTCTTTAACGCTAAAATCGAATACACTATTATGCTCTTGTTGGACATAAGCAACTATTTTGGCCAAGGTCTTTTTGCTTAAATTTTTGACATTTAAATTATCGATAGAGATACTACCATCAAATTTAACTAAATTGCAAAGACACTTTAAAAGAGTGCTTTTTCCTGCTCCATTGGGTCCGATGATACTTATAAATTCACCTCTATTTACTTTAAAGTTGATATTTTTAAGTGTATTTTTTTTATTGTAACTATAATTTAGATTTTTAACATTTATAATCATATTGACCTCTTTGATTTGTTTAATAAATATAAAAATAACGGTGCTCCAATAATAGCAGTAATAATTCCAACGGGAATTTCACTAGATTCTAATAGACTTCTGGCAATATTGTCACATATTAGCATAAATAATCCACCACCAAAAAAACTTATGGGGATTAGATATTTATGGTTGCTCCCAATTAAAAGTCGAAAGAAATGAGGGACTATTAGGCCTACAAAACCAATAATACCAGCAAAACTAACTGAAGTAGCAGTCAATAATGAAGCAATAACAAGTACATATCTTTTAACTTTTTCTACTTCTACTCCCATGCTATTTGCACTATCGTCTCCAAAACTAAGTATATTTAATTCTTTATGTAAACTTATAAGAGCACTAAAAGCAATAGTTAAAACAAATAAAATAATTTTAAGTTCATTCCAGTTTGCTCCCCCAAAACTTCCCATAGTATATGTAATTATATTAATAAGCTCATCTTGATTAAAAATCATAAGCAAAGATACAAATGAACTTAATAGTGAGCTTAAGACAACACCAGCAAGTAACAAGTTTACTATGCTAATTTTTCCCCTTGACTTTGATAGACTGTAGATGAGGAAAGTAGCAGTTATACTTGTTAAAAAACTTATAAGTGCAATACTCATATTTGAATTTTTAAAAAAAACTATAGCAAGAGTAGCTCCAAAACTAGCTCCAGCACTAGTTCCAGTAACATAAGGTTCAGCCATGGGATTTTTAAAAACAGCTTGTAGACTTACACCAGCAAGACTAAGACTGCCACCAACTAATGTAGCAAGTAAAATTCTAGGAAATCTAATATTCCATATAATAAATACTTTAGTACTTTTTACATTAGTTTCATTAGAAAATAGTTTGTGATTAATAATAGATAAAGTTTCTTTAATATCAATATCGACATTTCCTATATTAATAGATATTAATAATATAAAAAATAATATGAAAATTGTAATTAAAAGATAGAAAGGAACTAGTCCCCTCCTTCTAAATGTCATTAATAATTCAACTCCCTAGCATATTCTTTACCGTGAAATTTTTCTATTAAAATCTTTAATCCCTCATTGATTAATCTAGGGCCACTTAGATTGAAGATATCTTGGTCAACAATAAAGTATGTTTTATTTTTTATAGAACTTAATCCTTGATAAATATCCCCTTCTAACATAGTATTAATGTTATATTCATTTCCAAAAATATAATCAGGATTATTTTCTATTAATTTTTCTAAGGTATATAACCAACCTGTAGTGTCATCTGCTATATTTATACCACCAGCTCTACGTATAAGATCAGCAATAAAAGTATCCTTTCCTGCTGTATACTCTGCTTTTCCAGTACCAACAATATAATATACTGTTGGTTTTTCTTTTATATTTGATAAAACATATTCAGCTCTCTTTAACTTGTTTTCTAAGGAACCATTTAATCCTCGTGCTTCATAGTATCTATCAGTTATAAGACCTAATTCAATAGTGAAATTATATATGTCTTCTATATTTTTTCCACTAGTACTTCCATAAGTAGTTATACCAGCTTCATTTAACTTTTTAAGTATTTTTTCTTTAAAATGAGTTTCTGCTATGACAATACTCGGATTTAAATCAATAATTTTTTCAAGTTGTGGAGTATACATACTCCCAATACTAGGTAAATCGAGTGCTTCTCGAGGATAACTAGCATAATCGGTTCTAGCTAACAATTTATTAAAAGCTCCAATTTCATATAATTTTTCAGTTACTCCAGGCGATAAGCTAACTATTGTTTCTGCTGTTTTTTCTACTTTAAACACTCCATTTTCAAGTGGCAAACTAGAATCTATATTTTTAACCAAATTATTGTCAGTTTTTTTATAGTTGAGAACGTAGAGCAAATAATCAAAGTCTATATATGTCACACCATTTTTTACTATGGTTTTATTCGTAAGAAAATAACTTTTACTATTTACTTTTACTTCCTTCTCTCCCTTAATAAAACTAAGTTCTAGTCCATCTTTATCAAGTGCGACAATTTTATTACTTTCATTATAGTTAAGTCCAAAGTATTTTGCATCTTTGGCATTAAGATAAGTATAGTTTTCTATTATTTTTGTATCTAACTCTTTAACTCTTCCATTAATATAGTATTGTTCTGCTAAAAGACTAAATGTCATAGCAAAAAATATACTTATTTTTTTGAACATCCATTATCCTCCTTAAAAAATCTCTATTGTATTTTAGCATAAATTAAAGAAATGTAAAGGATATTAATTATACTAATATTATAAAGATAAAGAGATAAATAATTAGAAAAATTATAGGGAACATTTGAGGGGGAAACAATTGAAAAAGTCAAAAAAATTATAGAAGGAAAGTTTATTTGTTTCTAAGTACAATATTAATTTAAAAAGTTTAGAAGTAAAAAACATAGGTGAAAAAGATTTTTTTGTATAATTTTAATTATTTTTTTAGTGAAAAAAGAAATTGTAGATAAATAAAATTTTCTTAAAAAAGGGTTTTATTTATTTTTTAAAAGTGTCTATTTGTCTTCAACCTGAACAAGAAAATAGTAGAAGTGAAAAAAGGAAAATCTTTCAGAGTGGCTATGAAAAGGTGGATTTTGGTCTGTAGAGACAAAAAATTGATATATAAACTTTTGTATAATTGATTTTAATAATTTAAAGTTTTTATTTAAAACTTAATAAATTTAAAGATTGGATTCTACTACAAAATGAAAAATAATAACAATGAATTTTGCCAATTGCAATTGTATAAATAATAAATTATATAAAAAGTTTATATAAATATAGATTGAGTAAAACCAGTACCTAGAAAAAAATAAAAATATAAGTTTATTATGCAAAGTTCTTAAAATCAGAAAATATAGAGCATATAATAAATTCTATTTATCTTGATAAGTTTCTTGGAACTATTATGAATTAGTTAATAGAATAGAGTTTTGTGTGGTATTTTTAAAAAGTTAAAAAATATTAGAGGAAATCAACTAATTGTTGCTAAAAATAAGAGAAGAGGAGTAGAGTAAAAAAGTAGGAAAAAATTATTTTTAGGTGGTTACTATGAATATACAGAATAAATTTATAATTCCAACCCTGTCATTTTCTATAATTACTTTTGTAATTTTTGCAATATTTCTTATAGCAGATGAAAAATCTAAATTAGAAGATGATTTTCTCAAAAAAAGGAATCAGACCAGTTTATTGGCTGGTTTAGTTAATGTTGAATCACTTTGGAACTTTGATTATAATGGAGTAGAAGTAAATACTAAAGCTTTTTTGGATGATGAAGATATAGTTAGAATAGAAGTAAGAGATGTAACAGGAGAAAAGATATTCTCAGAATTTAAAGAGTATGAAAGTAATAATGTTGTTATAGAAAAAAGTCTTATTGTTAGGGAAGAAGAGGAAATAGGTGAAATAGAAATACATTTTTCTAAAAAAAGGATTAATGATAGAATAAGAAAAAATGCAATGATGATTGTGTTATTAATTCTTTTGATTACAGTAATAATAGCAAGTACTATAATAATAGTATCGATAATTGTTACTAAACCAATAAAACAAATACAAGAGTATTCAATAAAGATTAAAGAAGGAGATTTCTCCCAAAAACTTTCTATTTCAAGTAGTGATGAAATAGGGCATACGGCTAAGATGCTTCAAGATACAGTTAATAAGCTCAATACTGTACTGAAAGAAATTGGTGTAGGGCAAAGTGCAATAACAAGATCGGCCAGTGATATAGGAGTAGCAAATGAAACTTTAGCAGAAAAAACTAGTGAACAAGCTGAAAGTCTTCAAGAGACAACAAGTACTATTGAGCAAATAAGTGCTATAGTAAGGATAAATTCGGAAAAAACAAAAGAAGTAAATAAGCTTACTCAAGATACTTCATTGAAAATAAAAGAATCAGGAGAGGATTCGAAAAAATTAGAAGAAGCAATGATGGAGATTATTGAAAGTTCTAAAGCAATAGATAATATGATAAATGTTATTGATGATATAGCATTTCAAACAAACTTACTTGCGCTAAATGCAGCAGTAGAAGCAGCTAGGGCAGGTGAACAAAATAGAGGATTTACGGTAATAGCAGAAGAAATTAGAAATCTAGCTAAAACAAGTAGTAGTGCAGCAAAAGATATAAAAGAAAAGATTAAAGAAGGTGAATCTAAGATTAGTGAAGGTAGTAGATATATAAAACAAACTCTCTCAAATATGAACCATGTCATCTCTGATGTAGAAGAAATTGCAACGGTGATGGCAGATATAACAGAATCAGTAACAGAACAGGAGAAAGGAATAGAGCACATTAAAGAGGCTATCTTTGAACTTGATAATATAACCCAGCATAATGCTAGTGTGGCAGAAGAAACGTCAGCAATTACAAGTGAGCTTAGAGAAGAAGCAAATAAATTATCTAAGGTATTTAAATTTTTCAAATTTGGAAACTAAATCTAGTTTCCTTTTTTATATAAATTATAATTTTTTTACAAGAAGAGTAGTTAACTAGAATAAAAATTTAAAAGCATATTTATTTAATAAAGAATGAATTATATGAAATTTAGATTAAATTTTAAATTTTCAATGTGAAGGTATAAAGAGGAAAAAGTTAAAAATCCTTTCTTTCCACATAGAACTTCAGGGGATAGATAGTTTTCACAGAGATAAGACCCTTCTTTGATATTCTGCTCACTATTAATTTACTCATTAAAAAAAGTCTCTAATTTTTCAAGGTTTGGTGTTGATGTATTTACTATTCACTTTTATTTATTAGCTATTTCATTTAAATTATAAATTTTACACTTAATTTGATAGGTGTGTTCAAAGGACTCTTTTCCTTTCTATTATTACAGTCTTTAGTTGTAGTTGATAGAGAAAAGAGTTTTTATTAAAGAAAAATAATTGTTAGTTAAATGGAGAATATTATTCAAATAAATATGAACATATAACAACATTTTAATATTTTAAGTTTCTTTTTTAATTTATTGATGTAGAAATAAATAATAAATAGGGGAAGTTATAATCTTGTCTAGAAATTTAAAGAAAAATTAAGTAAAATTATATTAACAAGAAAAAAGGGGGCAAATATGAAAAGGGTTTTTATATTCATTATTTTGACATTTTCACTTTTTGGAGATATAGCTTTAGATAAAGAGATTGATATGCTAATTTTTCAAGGTGAACAAGAAATAGAGAGTATTTATTATGAATTAATAGAGCAAAATAATGAATCAATATTGAAGGATAGTTTAAAAGATTTGGGAAACATCAATGGGGTTAATAAATTTTATGGATATAATATTTTAAGTTATGCATTTATTAATTCTAAGTATAATTTAATTTCAATGATAAAAGAAAAAGGTGGTGAAATAGATTCCAAGCCAGTGGGAAGTTTTAAGGGACAATATATTAGATATTTAAATAGGGTTAATGTAAAAGAATTAATAGCATTTGGTTATCCAAGTTTATATAATTTTGTAAATGAAAGTGAAAGAGCTGTAGATGGATTACCTTTTATTTATATGCAAATAGTTCTCTATATGTTAGAAAATTCCTTTGATACCTTTGAAAATTTTTATGATTCCTATTCTTTTTTAGCTAGAACGCTTGGAGAAGATTTTTATAAGGTGCTGGAAAACTATATATTAGCTATTCTTAATACCAACTATAAATGGGGAATAAAAGTAGGAGAAGAAGAATACAGCATTGATTTTAATTTTAATGATAAAAATATTGATAAAAAAGGGTTTACTAGAATTGGTGGTTCTGGTTTTATCTACGGTGAAGATATAATGAGCATAGATCAAAGAAAAGAAGAGTATTTATGGACAATTAGCAAATTCTTTCATAGAAGAGGAGAAATTTTCGGACAGTTATGCAGTTATTATATACTAAGGCTATTGGAGGATGAAAGAGGAAAAGATATTAAAGTACAAAAATTATATGATAAATACGCTTTTGAGTTAAAGGAAAGATATAATATATTTGCTGAAAATTGGAATAAGGGAATATTACCTGACTATCCTTATGACAGATATAAGGGATTTAAAAATAGATGGGGGAAAATTGTAAAGATACCTATACATATAGATGCCACCTATTTAAAGGAACAAAGAGAGGTACTTCCTATTGTAGAAGCTCCAAAAAAGGGGGAGAAAATAAATAGTATTAGTTATAAAGAAATTAATTATTTTAAACCCGGTTTTGAAATAATAAAAGAAGAGTTAAATAAAATAAATAGAAATAGTGGGGATACAGATATAAAAAATTTATTTAACTTGATTAATATGAGTTCATACAAAAATAATAGTGATTTATGGATAAAATTTTACTTTGTCATTAAAAATAATAATTTAAATAGTGATTTTAAAAATTGGATTCTAGATAGAATAATAGTGCTTAATACTGGAGCTTATGAAAGAGTACTATTGAGACACTATAATTTTATAGAAAGATTGTTAGAAAAGGGTTATGTATACGATGCAATAAAAATTTATAATGCTTTGAAAATTAGAAGCATACAACATTATGAAACTATATATGAGCAAAATTTTAAAGAAAAATTAGGAGGAGCATTATCTCTAGGAGTAATTGAATATCTATCAGATAAATATTATAAGGATTTGGAAGATAATCACACATTAAAAAAATTTTTATTAAAAGATGACTATGAAGATATAAAAGGTTTTGATGGAGAGATAATTATTCTTCTTGATTATGAAGAGATAAAACGGATTACAGATATGGGCATGGATATGATTAATACTGAGGGGATAAGGGCAATAGATTTAATTCGAAAGATTCCACCACAAACTTTTTTATTAACATGGCCTGTAGAAGAAAAAGCAATAAAAATGTATAAGGAATTTTTACTTGAATATATTAAAGTTTTGGATCGTGATGGTACAAAAGTTGAGTTGACAATTAGATTTGCATTGGAGTTAGTTGAACATGGGGTAGAAGAGAAGGAAATATATGAAGTTTTGCTAAGTAATTATGAAAAGTCTTATGAACGAAGTAGAATTAATTTTTATAGAGAAGAAGCAGAAAAATATCAAAAAATATTAAAGGATAAATATTAAAGTAATTAGTTGAAAAAGTAGTAAAATTAGTGTAAGATTGTATTGTTAATTAATAATATCACAAGGAGTAGAGTAATGATTAGTTTTATTAATAACTTTAGAAAAGATAAGGTTCTTGAGGCAATAGAAAAAGACACTACTAATATAATCCACGCAAGTAATAAGCTAAAAAATGATAAAGAAATTGCTCTTAAAATAATAGATAAAAATCCTCTTCATTTTAAATATCTTGGAGAAAAAATAAGAGAAGATGTAGATTTGTGTCTTTATGCTATAGATAAAAGTAATTTGACTTGTCCTTTTGTAGGGGAAAAAATAAAAAAAATACCTTTTGTTCAAGAGATTATTGATACGGGTAAAAGTCTTCGTTTGGTAATAAAAGAAAAGATTTTGTTAGATGCTAGTATAGCAAAATTTTTTCCAACATTTCTTTTGAAAGATAAAGATTTTATGAGGGAACTATTGACTCATAATGGTGAAGTATTAAAGTATACTTTGCCGAGCACAAGAGAAGATAAAGAAATGGTAATGATTGCCATAAAAGATAGTCCTTTAGCTCTCAGACATGCAAGTAAAAAAATTCAAAGTGATTTAACTTTGGTATTTGAATCATTAAAAAAGGACATTGGAGTGTTGGATTTTATAAAAATTGAAAATCCTATATGCAATATTATAAGAAAAGAACATATTAGTTTATGTGAAGCTATAATTAAACTCAAGGATATGGAGAAATTAGAAGATTACATACCAAGAGAATTTTTGAGAGAAATGAAGAGAAATAAAGCTTATAAAGATATAAAAATTTGTAAAAAATTAATACTTGATGATGAAAAAATAAAAAATTCTTTGAACAATATTAAAAAGGATGCTAAATATTATTTGGAAGTAGAAGAGGAACTTAAGAATAGCATTTATTTTGCTGTTAGAGCCTTAGAAGAAAATGTGGAAGTATTAAATCTTATATCAGACAAAATAAGAAAAAATGAAAAATTTTTGAAGGAAGCAAGTAAAATAACAAGTAAGGTTTTATTATTTGTTAATGAGGAAGAGAGTAAAATTTTCGTATAATAGTTAATTATAAAATACAGAAGAAAAGAGAAAAGACTCTTTTGAACATAGTTAAGTGAAACGGTTAATAATTAATAGTAGTTAAAAATATCAGCACTGAATCTTGAAGATTTTTTAGTGAGTAATAAGTAATTAACAGGGAGTAATAGTAAGTAGAGGTCTTAGTTTTGTAAAAGCTCCCTGTCTTCTATGATTCTATATTAAAGGTTTTAGATAAAGTCCAGATTTTTTAGGTAGATTCTGAACATGATAAACTATAGTAGAAAAAGTTTAAAAATTTACAAATTACTTGTATTTTTATTTATAATTTGTTAACTTAATGATAGATACTTATTTTTGTATATTAATATGTTGATGGAATTGACTAAACTAATGTTTTTTCAATTGTCCATTCCAATTTTCAAGATTCTTTTCTATAAAGTCAATGATTTTTTTATGTTCTTCATTTCCTCTTTTTTCTATAGTCATGCTTTGACCAAACTTAAAATGTATAGTTTTATTTCTTTTGATAGGACCTAAATCTTTAATTGGAGATTTAGAATTCCCCCAAAAATCAGTTTTTAAAGCAATAGGAATAACTTTAACTTCAGCTTTTGCTGCTAATTTTACTCCTAAAGAACCAAAAGATTTTTGGTCAAATTCAACACTTCTGGTACTTTGTGGAAAGATAATTATTGAAATTCCTTCTTTTAGCAATCTTTCCCCTTCTTCCATAACTTTTTTATAATCATCTCTAGGGTTAACTCTACCTACAGCAATTGGCTTACGTGATTTCATTACTGGCCCAAATAATGGAAAAGTTAATAAACTATCTTTTACTACAAATGTAACTGGTTTCGTAGGGGCAATTATTGAAGGTAAAATCATTGTTTCTAGAGTACTCATATGATTTGCAACAAAAACACATGGCTCCTTGTTTTTTAGTACTGTATCTAAACCTTCTATATGAAATTTTCCACCAACATCTTCTAATAAATTAAAGACCCAACTAGATGATTCGGCCCATTTAAATCTATTGTAAAAACCTTTTACAGCAAGATTTCTACATTTGACGATTATCTTAAAGTATCTAAGTAAAAAATAAAGACGAGTATTAAATACTAATTTATCTCCGAGCTTCCTCTTTTTTTCTTTAGGTGTAGTATAGTTATCACTATCAAAATACAGTTTTTCCATAGTTACCCTCCTATCGATTTTCTAGAAATATTATACTAAAAAACAAGAGAAAATTAAAGGAGGAATTTTTAGAATTAATTGTAAATTTTTCAAAAATTTAAGAAAAGACTTTTTATAATAATACTTATAATTTAACTGATAAAGTAAAATTATATTTTTATCAAAAAATATTTTTTAAAATTAACTTTAAATTTTATATCATTTTATTAGAATTTTACGGTTTTTACAAAAAAAAAGAGTTTAACTTTTAGCTAAACTCTCGAAATATTTTATTGATTTTCAGCGTATTTTCTAATTTCGTCTGCACCAATGTAAGTTTCTTTTGCTACATCTCCATCAGCAATTACTAGAGTAGGAACTGCTCTAATTCCGAAGTTTTGAGCTAATTCGATATTTTCATGTGCGTCTAAAAATTCTATATCGTTAAACCCTTCTAAAGCTGCTTTTGCAGGTGGACAGTTAGGGCAAGTTGTAGTTGTAAATAAAATTTTTTTCATTAATATCACTCCTTTTCTTATATAAGATAGTATACTACGCCAATATACTTTTGTCAATATTAAAATTCTAACTAGTATGAAAAATATGATTAGTCTATTTTGTGAGGATTTCCGTTGAAAAAATCTATGATTTTAATATTTCTATTAATACTCGTATCAATATACAAACTATTATCCACAGAAATTAAAGGTTTAGTAATATCAAAATCATTCAATTTAATAATTGTACCCTTTAGACCATTGCTTAGTAACACCTCTGTTCCTAGATAATATTCACTGAATTTTCTAGTAAAAGTCATAACAACTTCTAAATCAAGTTTTCCAAAAGCTTCATTTTGAAAGAGTTCTAAAACTCTAAAAGGAACTTCTCTTTTTTTGTAGACTCTATCACTAGTCATTGCGTCAAAAATGTCAGCAACAGTGAGAATTCTTGCAAAAAGAGGAATTTCGTCACCTTTTAGACCAAGAGGATATCCACTGCCATCAATTTTTTCATGATGAAGAGAAATTGCTCTTAATACATCATCATCATAATAATTAAGTTTGTTAAGGAGTACATAGGAATAAACAGGGTGTTTTTTCATTACTTCAAATTCATCATTTGTAAGAGAATTGGGCTTATTCAAAATATGTTTTTCTATTTTGCACTTTCCTAAATCGTGTAGTAATCCTGCCATAATTAATTTGTCTAAATTATCTTTTTTTAAACCTAGCCATTGTCCGATAAAATGAGACAAGACAGACACATTAACAGAATGTCTATAGAGATAGTTGTCAAAATCATGACTTGTGATAATTTCATTTAATACATTAACATTTAATTTTAGATTTTCTTTTATATCCTCTACAGCAATACTAATTCTTTTTGTAAAATCATTTGAGTTTTTATTTATATTCAAATTTTCAAATGTCTCTTTTAAATAATTAGAGACTTTATTAAAGTTATTGGTAATTCTCTCATTATCTCTATGAAGAAGATTTGGAGTTAATAAAGTAACTTTTTTTTTATTTTTTAATAATTCATTTTTTCCAAAATAAATATAAAGACCAGTAATATCTTTGTTTTCTTTGATGATTTTTAGTACTTTTTCAGTAATAATACTAGTTTCTTTAATTAATAAAGTACCACTTTTGTTATAAATATTTTCCCCTAATACCATTCCAACTTGTATTTCGTCAAAAGTAATGTAGTATTTTTTCATCATTCCTCCCAATAAAATTATAACATAAAAAAGAAATACTACCAAAAAATAAATTATATTTTTTTATATTTTTTTATATTTTAAAAAAGGAAGATTAGTAGAAATTTTCATTCCTTAGATATTGTTCTTTAGATAATTATATTAAAATATTGTATAAATTTTATTAAGATAAGATACTTATGTTATTTTTTTTATTTTTAAGTGATTATTATTATATCTAAATTGAGAAGTTTCTACTTAATTATATATAAAAACAGATAGATTATTACAGGTTAAAGACAAACAACTAGTTTTTTGAAAAAACATCATTACTTTTGTCTTGATAGAAAAGTAATACAACGTCTTAGAGACATAACTGAATCTACGTCAGATAAATCTTCCTTATTCAGTAAAAATCAAGTACTGAATATAAGAAATAAGATTAAGTAATCACTACAGTCACTAAATTTCAAAACTCGCTC
>CAZFBB010000045.1:0-19991 GCA_964517235.1 uncultured Fusobacteriaceae bacterium | reverse complement strand
TTTTTACTGAATAAGGAAGACTTGTCTGACGTAGATTCAGTTATGTCTCCCAAGAGGTTGTATTACTTTTGTATCAAGAGAAAAGTAATGATGTTTTTTCAAAAAACTAGTTGTTTGTCTTCAACCTGAAAGTTGCTAAAGCAACTTTTTTTATCTTCTCTATTCTTATTTCATTTAGAGTTTATAATTTCTGTAAAAAAAAAAAGACTGATTAGAAAACCAGTCATTTTTCATTAAAATAAGTCTAAGTTAATTAAATTTATCCTAAAGGTAACACTTCTCTACCGTATTTTTCATTTAATATTTGTGCTATAGCTTCATATATTGCTGATGCACCACAAATAATTCCTTCATATCCAGCAATAGTATGAATTAAATGACTACCTGTAAAGTTAGCTAGTGCTAATAAAACAAACAAAATAGTTAAAGAACCAAAAACAAATTTCCCTATAAAAGGTCCTTTTAAAGTCCCAAAAAATAAACCAAATGTTAATATTCCCCACATTAATAGGTACATTCCCATTGCAAATGGCTCTGGAGCTGGCATCCATCCCAACTTAGGAAATACCCAAGTCCCTACTAATGTCATCCAGAAAAAACCATATGAAGTAAATGCTACTGTTCCAAATGTATTACCTTTTTTTGATTCTAATATTCCTGCTATAACCTGTGCGGCTCCTCCATAAAAAATCCCCATTGCTATAATCATTGAATCTAAACCGTAGAATCCTGCATTGTGCATATTTAACAATACAGTTGTCATTCCAAACCCTAATAAACCAAGTGGAGCTGGATTCGCACTTGTGTCTTTAATTACTCTTTCACTATTCATCTTTTCCTCCTGTATATAAAAAATTAAATTGTCGATTAATTTTCACAAACCATATCATCATAGCAAATGATTTCAAATTTAGTCAAGATAAATTTTGTTAATTTTTCAATAAGAACAATAAAAAAAATTTATTTTTACAAAAGGATATTATTAATTTTATGGTATATCTTATTATAATGATTTTATTTAATTTTATTTAATATCATTCAATTTTTTTAATATTTATGATATAATACATATTATAATATTTTGGAGGATAATATGAAAAGAGGAATGCTAGTTTTTATACTGCTTATTTATGTGACTTTTGGACAAGAAAATTATAATTTAATTCTTAATGAAAATAAAATGTTAGATACAACTTTAAAGAAATCCAGAGGTAATTGGGAAAGACTTCGTAATCAAACTTTATCTGCAGGTATTCTATCTATGGGTACTTTAATAGTCCTTTATTCTATGCCAGAAAGTATAACTGGTTGGGAAAAAGAAGATGTACTAAGCTTAAATGAAAAGTGGAAGGGAAATATTACTACAGGTCCACAATGGGATCATGATAAATATTTTTTTAATTGGGTTGCTCACCCATATGTTGGTGCTACTTATTATATTGTAGCTAGAAAAAGTGATTTTAATCAATTTGATTCATTTTTGTATTCACTTGCAATGTCTACTCTATTTTGGGAGTATGGAATAGAAGCTTTTGCAGAAGTACCAAGTATTCAAGATTTAATTATTACACCTGTTTTTGGAGCTTTTTTAGGTGAATATTTATATTTCCAAGAGAAAAAGATAATTAAAAATAATGGGCGTTTGTTTAACTCAAGATTTTTGGGAAAAACTGCTTTAGTTCTAATAGACCCTATTGGTACTTTAGCACATATTATCGGATTTAATGATGATGATTTAATAGGTAGCTGGAATGTTTTGTTAGATGACAAAGGAGATATTGACGGTTTACAATTTACTTTAGGAGGAAGAATATAATTTTAAAAGGCTAATTATCACTTAGCCTTTTTTCTTAGATTATACTTACAGTACTTACACATATATTTTTGCTTTTTTAACAGTATTTAGCTGTTTATAGTACTCTAAATACTCTTCTATATTACCTTTTTGCCCTATATAGCATCTTTCTTTACCAATTTTTTCCTTATTTTTATTGTAAAGAGCTACTTTAAACTTCATATTTTTCACCTCGTTATTTATTTAACGTGAATATTTTATCTTTTTTTTTAAAGAAAGTCAAGAATTTTTTCATTTGAAATTTATTAAAATAAATATTTCTTTTAGTTATAATTATTATATATTTTTATGCCTTACCTTTATTATTTGCTACTAACACATACTTCTCTTCTGATTTAATTTGACAATGTAAAAATAAAAGTTGAACTTATCAATTTTATGTGTAGAATTAGAATAGGAGGTATAATATGTATTTAGGAAAAAACTGGTATTTTCGATGGGAAAATTTTATTATCAATTCTACAATAATTCTTTTATACTTAAATATTAGACACAGTGTTTTATTAATTGATAATCTAATTATTCTTCTTTTAGTAACTCTTTTATCCTTTAAAAAAATCAGTATAGAGAATAGAGGATTAAGAGTTAATAATATTCTTTATAAATGGGAAGATTTTCAAGGAATAAAGGGAAACCAAAAAAAGATAAGAATTTTTTATCAAAAATATTTTTTTATAAGCAGTCTTAAATTATCAGAAAAATATTTAGATGTTATAAGAAGAAATATTCAAATAGAGAAAAACTTATGATTAATTAAATTTATACAAATTTCAGTAAATAAATCAAAAAAGCAGTCTAAAGACTGCTTTCTACATAATAACATATAAGTGCACGCGTGCATAAGAACTAATCACAACAATATTCTACAAAATTTAGAGTTTAATGTCAAGTTCTTTTAAAAAAATATTATTATGTATTTTTTATATACATTAAATATCAATTTTGTACATTTGATTATAAATACTCTTGTTTTTTTCGTCTAAATTTGTTATATTATCTATAATGAAAAATTAATTGGGAGTATTCTTATGAAAAACGTTATTATTTTTTTGTTTCTAAGTACAATAACTTTTTCAAATGAAGCAAAGAAATTTTTCTTCAGCTTTGGTCTAGGTCACCATCAAAGTTTTTTGACATTTGAAGAGCCTATAAACAAATTAGAGACATTTTCGGAACCAGGTTATTCTACGAGATTCAAATTAGGTTATTATCTTTCCAATCAACACACAATTGCTTTAGTTAGGGATGCTATGTGGTTTAATGCCCCTTACCTAAATCAGACTAAAGAGCAACACCCACTTTTTATTAACGGATTTACAGGGTTTGCTTATAATTATTATTTAGAAAAAAAATTACCTAGTTTATTTTTTACAGGTGCTCTAGGAGTAGTTGATTTATCTAGATTTAAAAGTGACAGTCTTGACATAGGCTATTCTACAATGATTGGTTTTGGCTATGAATTTAAAGAAAAATTCTCTTTAGAGTTTAACTTAATAAAGGGAGAAAATAAGGGCATTAAACTTAATCATTCAGGAGTAAAGTCTCTTAGTGGACAAATAAGTATTAACTATTTAATCTACTAAAATTTTTAGCTTGGTTTATTTCCAAGCTTTTTATTTGTTCTTTTTTGTATATAAAAAAAGCTAATCTTAAGAGATTAACTTTTAATTACAAAACTATTTTACTCTATATCCAAAATCAATTGAGAAAAATCTTCCATCAAAATCATGTTTATTAGGTGTATAATTTGTTATATGTTGCTTATAAGATATTTCTGCAAAGAATTTATCATTAATTAAAATTCCACTACCTAATTGAGCCCATCCATTGTAAAATTTATCATTTAATTCAATTCCTTTAACATTTTTGAATATGGGATAACCAATTCTTCCTATTACATATGGGTTATACTTTGCTTCTTCATTATACTCAAAACGCCCTCCTAAATATAATGGAATTATATCATATGTACTACTATCTTTTAATGTGTATCCTGTCTCGTATCCAGTTCCTAATAAAAAATGCATATGGGGATAAATGCTCTTACTTATTTCTACTCTAAAATTATAGCCACCTTTTTCATATGATTCTTTTAATTCTGTATTTCTAACTCTCCAATTTCCTATTTGATAACCTGTATATAAATCAATATTTATTCCTTTTGGAAAAATTCCAATAGTTAAAACTAAAAATGGAATTAATAATTTTTTTATCATATCTCCTCCTAAAAGCTGTATGTAAATGTAAAACCTACAAGTGGCTCTACCCTAACTATCCCCTCTTCTTCCACTAAGTTTTGACCTACAGTCCAAGAACCTTCTACATGTTCATCTTTAAAACCTAATATATTTGATAAGGTTCCAATAGGATCTATAAGAATTAAAGCAGTCTTTCCTAAAAATTTCGAATCTCCAATTTTTCCATCGTTATCAAGTATCTCTTTTTCCTTGTGAAATAAGTATTCTCCCAAAAATGCTCCCATAACTGGAGTGAGTATCAAATCTTGTATACTTGGGGTTTCAGCAAAAGCTTCTACTCCATATTCCCAAAATAATGTAGACATTGCAAATGAATATAAAAATGAATTAAATTCATTAAAATTGGATTTCCTCGCAGCTATATAATATGTAGAACCAACATATGGATGTGCTACCCAATTAAGAATTGCATCATCATGATCCCAAACTGGTCCTCTTTTAACCTTTTTCAACCATTTACCCTGAATAGTTTTTATATCATTTTTATTCCAATTGGTAAATTCTTCTGGTAAAATAAATAATATTCCAGCTGTACCAGCTGCTAAAATTCCTGCTGACATTGTTTGGTTTCTCAATCTTTTCCAATCTCCCATTGGTTCTTTTATAATACTTTCTATCTTTTCTGCTTTTTCCTCTTTAAAAAGATAATCTAATTCTACGTTATACTCTTCTATTTGAGTATTTTGAGCAAAAGTATTTAGATAAAATAAGATAAAAAATAATATTTTTTTCATATCTACACCCCAATCCTTGCATTTTACTGTATAATAACATAAAAATATTATATAGTCAAAATAAAGATTTTTATTTAATTATTTATAAAATTTTTTTTAAAATTTTATCTATCTTTTATCTTTTTTTAATACATAAAGTTTAATTTTTTAGCACATTAACTAAGTATCCCCTTTAAAATTTTATATTTTTTTTTTAAAATTTATTTTATTTGACAAACATTCTTTTTGATGATAATTTATTATTATAGATAATAAATTATTATTGTCATTTAAGAAATTTTTATTAGGAGGGCAAATGAATAAATATTTAACAGAAAAAATTTTAAAGATATTAAATGAAGAAATAGTCCCTGCTGAAGGGTGTACAGAACCTATTGCTATTGCTTATGTTGCCTCTAAAGTAACTGAAATATTAGAAAAAAGACCTGAAAAAATAAATATTTATGTTTCAGGAAATATGATAAAAAATGTAAAAAGTGTAACTGTTCCTAATAGTGGTGGGATGGTTGGGATAGAAGTTGCTTGTGCTATGGGAGTCATTTGTGGTAAAAGTGAAGATGAACTTATGGTAATAAGCAATGTAAGTAGTAAAGAATTAGAAGAAGTAAAAAAATACCTAAATGAAACTGTAATCAATATAATTAAGGAAGATACAAGTATAAAATTATATGTAAGAGTAGAAGGAACTAATGGCAGAGATATTGCTAGTGTAGAAATAAAACATACACACACAAATATAACAAAAATAAATAAAAATGGGAAAACTCTAATAAATCGTATATGTAATGATGCTGATTTTAATTCACCATTGGAAGATAGAGAACTATTATCTATAGAATCTATATATAACATAGCTAAAAACATAGATGTAAACCTCATAAAAGATTTGTTTACTAAAGTTATTGAATACAATAGTGCTATTGCAAAAGAAGGTTTACTTGGTACTTATGGCATCAATATTGGAAAAATTATAGAAGAAAATATTAAAAAAGGGTTTTATGGAAACGACTTGAGAAATAGATGTGCTAGTTTTACTGCTTCTGGTAGTGATGCTAGAATGAGTGGATGTCCTTTACCTGTAATGACAACAAGTGGTAGTGGAAACCAAGGAATGACAGCTTCCTTACCTATTATAAAATATTGTGAAGATATGAATATATCAGAGGAACAAACTTTAAGAGCTTTATTATTTTCTCATTTGGCCACTATACATATAAAAACGAATGTAGGAAGATTATCTGCCTATTGTGGAGTTATTTGTGCATCTGCTGCAGTAAGTGGAGCTATTACATTTTTACAAGAAAGTACCTATGTAGAAGTTGCAGGAGCAATTACAAATACTTTAGGAAATATCTCTGGTGTTGTATGTGACGGAGCAAAAGCAAGTTGTGCTATGAAGATAGCAACAGGAATCACTGCTGCTTTCGACTCTTCATTACTTGCAATGAATTCAAAAATACTTAGTGGTGGAGATGGAATAATTGGAAAAAATATAGAAGAAACTATTACAAATATTGGCAACCTATCACAAAAAGGAATGCAAGAAACTGATGATGTAATCCTTTCAATTATGACCAAATAATTAATAAAATAATTTAATATTCTTAAATAAAATTCTTTAAAGATTCATAGTTAAGAGGTCGAAAAACCCAATAATCTCCCTTTGAAAGGTAAAGATTAAAAGGGGTTTTGTTTAATATATGACATATAATATTTTAAACTCCTTGTAGAAGAAGATATTTTAATCTATTCTCAACTTCAGTAGCGTTAATCATTAAACTAAAGGTTTTGATAGGCTTTTTGGAATGTATAAATCTAATAGTTAATATAATTACCAAGCTCTAAGGCTAAATCCTACTATCTATTACAAATGTATAATATATCAAATTTTTTATAAGATTTTTAAGAAAAATTTAGATTAAAACTCTTTCGATTTATCTCCCAACTAAATAGAAAAGAGGGTTTTCTCAAATCAATTTAGATAAATATATTAGAGATTAGTCTCTAAATTTTATCAATTTATATTAAAAAAAGGTGTAATTAGAATTATTCAAAAAAAAATGAATTTTTCCATTTAAAAGTTGACAAATTTGACACGATGAATTACTATCATATTGATGATAATTTTTTATCACAAATTTAGGAGGTATGCATATGAATTTTGCATTTATTATTAACATTATTGCTATGTTAGCTATGGTTATGGTACTTTACCATATGCAAAAAAAATACATTCCATTTACAAAAAGAGTTTTTGTAGCACTTGGAATGGGAGTTATATTTGGAGCACTTTTACAAATAATTTACGGAGTATCATCAGATATTGTTAAAGAATCAAATAATTGGTTTTCAATTATTGGTAATGGTTATGTTAATTTATTACAAATGATAGTTATGCCACTTATTATGGTTTCTATCATTTCAGCAATTATAAATTTGAAAGCTGAAGAATCACTTGGGAAAATGGGTGGTCTTATACTTGGAATTTTAGTTGGAACTACGGCTATAGCTGCACTTATAGGAGCTGTTACTTCTTTGGGCTTTGGTCTAAGTGCAGAGGGTTTAGTTGCCGGAACAGCTGAAGCTGCTAGAACAGCTAGATTAGAGTCATTAGCTGCTGGTAGACAACATATTGCTCAGACTTTTATCAATATAATTCCAAGAAATCCCTTTTATGCTATTACTGGTCAAGGAAGTAACGCTACCTTATCAGTTGTATTATTCTCTACTTTCATAGGTATTTCTACCCTAGGTATTCAGAAGAAAAAACCTAAATCGGCTGAACTATTTAAAGATATAGTTAATGCAATACATGATGTTGTTATGAGAATGGTTACTTTAATCTTAAGATTAACTCCATTTGGAGTATTAGCTCTTATGACTAAAGTAGTTTCTACAAGTAAATTAGAAGATATACTTAATTTAGCTAAATTTGTTGGAGCATCATATATAGCTCTATTCTTGGTATTTATAGTACATTTGGTAATAGTAGCAGGAGTTGGTCTTAACCCTAAAACTTTTGTTAAAAAAATTATACCAGTATTGACTTTTGCTTTTACATCAAGAAGTAGTGCAGGGACAATACCTCTTAATGTTCAAACACAAAAAAATCAACTTGGTGTTTCAGATGGTATTTCTAATCTTTCCGCATCCCTTGGAGCGACAATTGGACAAAATGGCTGTGCTGGAATCTATCCTGCAATGTTAGCAATTATGATAGCTGCTACTCCAGGTAGTGGAATCGAAATAAACTTTACATTTATCCTTACTCTTACTGTTGTTACAGCTTGTTGTTCATTTGGTGTAGCCGGTGTGGGTGGTGGAGCAACATTTGCTGCACTTATAGTTCTGTCAACTATGGGATTACCTGTTGGATTAGTTGGTTTATTAATTTCTATAGAACCACTTATAGATATGGGTAGAACAGCTATAAATGTTAGTGGCGCTATGACTAGTGGAGTTGTCACAGCAAAATTATTGAAACAACTTGACCAAAAAAAATATAATTCTGAAGTTAATAATGATTTAGAAACTGCTTAATAGATAAGCCTAAACATCTCACTTAGGTGAGATGTTTTTAAATAATAATAATTTTTGATAAAATATATGTTAAAAGGAAAAGGAGATATTAATTATGAGAATAGTTATAATAGGTGGGGTTGCTGCTGGAATGAGTGCTGCTGCAAAAGCCAAAAGATTAGCAAAAGATGCTAAAGTTGTTGTTTATGAAATGGGTTCTGTAGTTTCATTTGGTGCATGTGGGTTACCATATTATGTAGGTGACTTTTTTGATGACACAAATAACATGATAGCTAGATCACCAGAGAAATTTAGGGAAAGTGGAATAGAGGTAAAAACTCTGCATGAAGTAATAGAAGTAGATACTAATAATAAAAAAATATCTGTAAAAAATTTAGAAAACAATGAAATTTTCCAAGATAATTACGACAAATTAATGATAGCTACTGGTGCTAGTGCTATTATTCCACCTATTCATAACATTTGTGTTAAAAATATCTTTACCTTAAAAAGCATGGAGGATGGAATTAATCTAAAAAAGACTCTTTTAAATAGTGATATTAAACATGTAACAATAGTAGGAGCAGGTTATATAGGAATTGAAGTTGTAGAAGCTGTTAAAAAACTTGGTAAAGAAGTTAGATTAATCCAACTTGATCAAAGGGTAATGCCTGAATCATTTGATAAGGAAATAACTGATATAATGGAAAAGGAGTTAAGGGAGCATAATGTTGAGGTGCTTTTAGGTGAAAAGGTAGAGTCTATTATAGGAAGTGAAAAAGTAGAAGGAATAAAAACAGATAAGGGACAATATAAAACAGATGTTGTTGTTATTGCTACAGGTGTAAAACCTAATACAAAATTCATAGAAAATACCAAAATTTCTCTATATAAAAATGGTGCAATTATAATAGATGAAATGGGAAGAACTAATGTAGAAGATATTTATTCTGCTGGTGATTGTGCTACTGTTTATCACCTTGTTAGAAAGGAAAATGTTTATATTCCCCTTGCAACTACTGCAAATAAGATTGGTAGAATAGTAGGAGAAAATTTAGCTGGTAAAAATAATAAATTTTCTGGTACATTAGGTTCTGCTTGTATAAAAGTAATGAATCTTGAAGGAGGTCGTACTGGTATAAGTGAAGTAGAAGCTAAAAAAATGAAGATAAAATACAAAAGCGTCTTTATTTCAGATAAAAATCAAACTAATTATTATCCAGGTCAAGAAAATATACATATAAAATTAATATATGAAGAAGAAACAAAGATTATCCTTGGTGGACAAATTATAGGTAAAAAGGGAGCAGTTTTGAGAGTTGATGCCCTTGCTGTTGCTATTAAAGCAGGATTAACTACTGAAGATTTAGGAATGATGGATTTTTGTTATTCTCCTCCATTTGCAAGAACTTGGGATGTTCTAAATGTTGCTGGAAATGTAGCAAAATAGATTAAATAAAGTTTGATGAAACCTGTAAAGTAAAGAGTTAATAAGAGAGTCTAATCTTTACAGGTTTTTTGTCATACTAAAATTGAACCATTAATTATAAAGAGAGTAGAAGATAGTTTTCTGAAAAAGAAAGATGACTCCTGTTAAGTGCAGAAATCATCTTTTATGAATATCATAAGTAGCCTCTTTATTAAATTGTCCTTGTTATAGGTTCTATCTTGTAATTAAATAAACTCTTTTTCTTCTTAAACAAATTCATTTTAACATTTTATGTATAGTCTTTAATAATTCTTCTACTACCTCTTTCTCCCCATTTAATATCTTTTCTACAACACAACTTTTAAGGTGTCTTTCAAGTAAAGCTTTACTAAGTCCATCCAAAGCAGCTTTTATTGATGAAATTTGATTAAGAACATCATCACAATAAAGATCTCCTTCTATCATTTTTTTTACACCTTTAACTTGCCCCTCTATTCTTGCAAGTCTATTAACTAATTTTTTCTTTTCTTTTTCATGTTCCTCTTTGTCTACAATATGACACAATTCACTCATTATATATCTCCCTTAAAATATTTAAGTCTAAGTGCATTACTTACAACAGATACACTACTCATTGCCATAGCTCCTCCAGCAATCATTGGATCAAGTAAAGGACCACCAAAAATATAAAGTACCCCTGCTGCTACTGGAATTCCTAGAGTATTATAAGCAAATGCCCAGAATAAATTCTGTTTTATATTCTTAATAGTTGCTCTACTAAGGGCAATAGCTCTAGGAACATCATTCAAGTCACTTTTCATAAGTACTATATCAGCACTTTCCATGGCAATATCTGTTCCACTTCCTATAGCTATACCAATATCAGCTTGTGCAAGTGCTGGTGCATCATTTATCCCGTCACCAACCATTGCAACTATTTTTCCTTCATTTTGAAGTTTTTTTACTTCTACTGATTTATCTTCTGGCAAAACTTCAGCAAATATCCTGTCTATTCCAGCTTCTTTTCCAATTGCCATTGCAGTACGCTTGTTATCACCTGTTATCATTGCAACTTCTACTCCCAACTTCCTAAGTTTATATATGGCCTCTTTAGAAGTTGATTTTATCCTATCTGCAACTGCTATAATACCAGCATATTTATTGTCTATAGCTATAAACATAGGAGTTTTTCCTTGACTACTAAGCTCTTCTGCTTTTTCAAAATCTACATGTAAAACTTCCTTTGTATCCATAAGCCTTTTATTTCCTATATAAATTTTTTCTCCGTCTATAATAGCTTCTATACCCATACCAGTAATAGATATAAATTCATTTACTGTTCTAAAATCAAGTTCCTTTTCTTTTGCTTCTTCTACTATTGCTTCCCCTAATGGATGCTCAGAGTGTTGTTCACAACTTGCAACTAAAGCCAAGAATTTATCTTCTTCAAGCTCTCTGCTTATTATATCTGTTACCCTTGGTTTCCCCTCTGTAATTGTTCCTGTTTTATCAAATACAACAGAAGTAATTTTATGAGCTCTTTCTAAAGGCTCTCCACCTTTTATAAGTATTCCCATCTCTGCACCTTTTCCAGTTCCTACCATTATTGCAGTAGGTGTAGCAAGACCTAAAGAACAAGGACAAGCAATTACTAAAACAGTAATAAATATTGTAAGAGCAAATATATTAGGACTATCATTAAGAGTTACTAAGCCCATACTCCCTGCAAAATACCATGCTAATGCTGAAATTACAGCTATAATTATTACAGTTGGAACAAAATATCCACTAATTACATCAGCTAATCTAGCTATAGGAGCTTTGCTTCCTTGTGCATCTTGTACTAATTTGATAATTTTTGCAAGGGCAGTTTCATTTCCTACAGCTGTAGCTCTGAATTTAAAACTTCCATGTTTATTTATACTTGCACCAATTACTTTATCTCCTATATTCTTTTCTACAGGTATACTTTCCCCTGTAATCATTGCTTCATCAACTAAACTATATCCATCGACTATTTCTCCATCACAAGGTATACTTTCACCCGGTTTTACAAGTAAAATATCTTCGTGTTCTACTTCATCTATATCAACTACAATAAACTCATCTCCTCTTACTAATGTAGCTTTTTTAGGTCTTAATCCAGCCAGTTTTTTAATTGCTTCACTAGTTTTTCCCTTACTCACATGTTCTAGATACTTCCCCAACATTATAAGTGCGATTATTACGTCAGCTGATTCATAATAAAGGTGCATTGCATAACTATTATCACCTTGTAAAATCATTATTGTTCCAAATAAACTATATATAAAAGCTGCTCCAGTCCCCATAGCTATTAAACTATCCATATTAGGACTCTTTTTGATTAAATTTCTAAATCCTCTAGTATAAAATCCCCAACCTGCCAAAACTACTGGTAAACTAAGTAATAATTGAACAATAGCATAACTTTCAGCATTTCCCATTGGATCAAGGAATTTTGGTATAGGCATACCTACCATATGACCCATTGCTAGGTAAAAGACTGGAATAGTAAATCCCATTGCAACTTGTAATTTTCTAAGTTCCTTCCTTCCTT
Organism: uncultured Fusobacteriaceae bacterium; assembly: GCA_964517235.1. GTDB lineage: Bacteria > Fusobacteriota > Fusobacteriia > Fusobacteriales > Fusobacteriaceae > CAZFBB01. Next base: position 7,618 of record CAZFBB010000045.1, on the reverse strand, counting down.
CCCTTTCTTTTCTCAGAGTTTCCTCATCTATACTTTCCTCTTCAATTCCTATGCCAAATCCAAGGTTTTCAATTTCTTTTTTAATTTCGGAAAGTTTAATTTCTGAGGGGTAGAAATGAAATTCACCCTTTTCACTAGCAATATTTACACTAGATTTTACTACGCCTTCTAATTTACCTATCCCTTTTTCTACCTTACTTGAACAAGATTGGCAACTCATACCTGTAATAGCTATAGTTGCTACTCTAATTTCTTTTTCCAATTTTGCCCCAAAACCTAATTCTTCAATTTTTTTAATTATCTCTTCTCTACTAACCAAATCTTTATCATATTTAATACTCAACTTTTCAGTAGTCAAATTAATATTTCCTTCAATTACTCCTTCTATACTTCTCGAACCTTTTTCCACCTTACTAGCACAAACTTGACAACTCATACCACTTATATTTAAAGTTTCTGATACAAAATCACCAAGTGGTTTTATACCATAACCTAAATCTTTTACTATATTAATGATTTCTTCTACTTCCAACTTCCCATATACAATATCTAATATTCCCATAGCCAAATTTACACTTGCTTTTTCTACTCTTTCATCTTCGTTTAGCTTTTTTTCAATTTTAGCTACACAAGAAGCACAACTAATACCTTCTAATTCAAATCTTCTTCTCATTTCATCCTCCTTTATAGGGGTACTACCTATATCTATATTATACATTCTTTTTTTATAAAGTCAACAATAAAAAAAAGGTTGATTTTATAAATTAGCCATTAATAGAATTAGGCAAGTGTAAAATACTTTCTTCTCCAGTTTAAAAGATTTAGTAAGCTAACTCAATTTGATTTTTTTTTCGAAGAGTTATTAAGAGTATAATGGTTTAGTGGAAAATTTAAAAAGTTTTATGTGAAATTTATATCAACTTTATCTGAATTGTTTCTAAAAAACTCCCTCCTCTACTTAGGAGGGAGGTGAATAGGAATAGTTTTAGTCTTTAACTCCTGCTTGAGAATGAATATATTTTTCGATTATTTCTGTCGTTGCCCCTCCAGTTGTTAAAATACAATAGCTTCTACTCCAAAATACAGGTTCCAAATAATATTTTTTCAAATATTTACTATGTTTTTTTCTAATCAGCCTAGAAGAAACAGTTTTTAGACTATTAACTAATTTTGCTAATTCAACCTGTGGAGGTGTTTCAAATAGCAAATGTACATGGTCAGGCTCTCCATTGAATTCAATTACAGTTCCGTTCTTTCCCTCGATTATGTTTTTAAAAATTTTCTTTAAATCATCTAATATTTCTTTGCTAATACATTTGTGTCTATATTTAGTTATCACAACTAAATGATATTTAAGATTATAGACTGAATGTCTATTTCTTTTAAATTGACTATCTTTCACCTTAAAAACTCCTTTACAACTAAATTAATATACTGTATAATTATATCATAAAGGAGAGGTAAAAATCTATGAAAATCAATAAAGATTTTAAATTTAGAATATATCCTAAATTCAAATCTAAAAGAAATAACATCAAGTCTTATACAACTAAAAATACTAATAATTTAATAGGAATTGAAGGTAATATGTTAAAATTCCCAAAATTAGGATTATTAAAAACTAAATTTCATAGACAAATACCTCAAAAAACTAAAGTAACAAAACTACACTATAAAATTAAAAATTTTGAACTTGATTTTTTATACAAATTATCTGCCCAATTAGTTAACAAAAACAATGTTATACCAATTAAAGACTTTAGCATAAAAAGCATGAGCTAAGGATTAAGATTGGATAAAAGTTTATTTGATTATAGTTGGAGAATATTTACTACAATGCTTAAATACAAAGTGGAACTAGTAAGAAAAGAACTTGTAAAGATAGATAAATTCTATCTATCAAGTAACACCTCTTCGATTTGTGGTAGAATAAAGCAAGACCTAAAAGTATTAAATAGGGCATATACTTGTAAGTGTAATTATTCAATAAATAGAAATTTGAATGGAAGTATCACATAAAAAATCAATATAAGTTACTATTAAAACATTAAATATAAACAGGGTAGGACTTAACTGTAGAGTTTGGTAATTATAATAACTTTGGGTTGCTACATGCCAAGAAGTTCCTTTAAAACCCTTTACATAGGTTTAGCAAGGAAGCATATCACTTGTGGTTTAGATAATTTAGAATTTTTAACTGGTAGATTATAATCCTTTTGGGGAAACTGATGAGATATTGAGAGAGTTCAAACTTATTACTCTTCAAAGAGAAGATGAAAATATCTATAAAAATATAATTATGAATAGTGATTTGCTTTCAAAATACAGAATGAGATAAAATCATCTATGAATTAAATAAAAATAGTATTAGTACAACAAAAGTAAGATATGCAATTAAATCTACTATGAATATATTTGGTTTAGTAATTAACAGTGCAGAAAATATATAAAAGAGAATAAACTTTATTTATAAATGGAGGAAATATGGAATTTGGATTAGCAAAATATGGATTTCTTCGTGTAGCTACTTGCTCTCCAATGCTTAAAGTAGCTAATATAGAATTTAATATGGAAGAGATTAAAAGACAAATTAATATAGCTTATGAAAAAGGGAGTAAACTTATTCTTTTCCCTGAATTATCTATTAGTGGTTATACTATGGGTGATTTGTTTTTTCAAAGTAGACTAATTGACGAAAGTTATAAAGCAATAGAAGAATTGTTGGAATATACAAAAAAAATGGAAAGTATAATTGCTATTGGAAATCCCTTTGTAACTGGAAACCAAATGTTTAACTGTGCTTTTTTACTGTTTAAGGGAGAAATACTTGGAATTATACCTAAAACTCATATACCAAATTATAATGAATTTTATGAAAAAAGATGGTTTGAGTCTAGTGAAAATGTAATTACAGATAAAGTTTCATTTGGAAAAAGAGATAATATTCCCTTTGGAACAAATATTTTAGTAGAAGATAAAAATAGTGGTGCAGTAATAGGAACAGAGATTTGTGAAGATTTGTGGGTACCAATTCCACCTAGTAGTTATCATAGTCTATATGGTGCTAATGTTATTCTAAATTTGTCAGCAAGTAATGAAATAATTGGCAAAGAAGAGTATAGAAGAGATTTAGTAAGCCAACAGTCAGCAAGAACTATGGGGGCATATATATACTCATCTGCTTCTAGTCATGAATCTACATCAGATTTAGTTTTTAGCAATCACCTTTTAATTGCTGAAAATGGTAGAATACTTGGAGAAAAAGCATTTGATTTGGATAGAAGCAGTAAGATTTTGTTTGCTGATATAGATATAGAAAAACTTATTCATGAGCGTATAAAGAAAAACTCATATATGGGCTCTGTACCCAAACTTGATTATAAAAAAATATTTGTAAATCTTAAAGATAAAAAAGTAGAAAAATTACTTCGTTATGATATTAAAAAAGAGATATTTGCTACTAAAGATTTTGATTCAATAAAAAAGATAATTAATATACAGACAGCAGGACTTATGAAACGTATAGAACATATAGGATGCAGACATATAGTAGTAGGTATATCAGGAGGGTTAGACTCTACACTTGCTTTACTCATAACAGTAAATACCTTTAAATCTATGGGTCTTCCACTTGAAAATATAATATGTATTACAATGCCTGGCTTTGGAACAACTGGAAGAACATATAATAATGCTTGCAAGATAGTAAAGGGGCTAGGTGCTACACTAAAGGAAATCTCTATAAAAGAAGCAACTTTGAAGCATTTTGAAGATATAGGACATGACCCATTAAATCATAGTATAGTTTATGAAAACTCTCAAGCTAGAGAACGTACACAAATACTTATGGATGTTGCGAATCAATACAATACTATAGTGCTCGGAACTGGAAATTTGTCTGAAATAGCTCTTGGATGGGCAACATATAATGCAGACCATATGTCTATGTATGCTGTTAATGGAAGCATACCTAAAACACTAGTTAAAAATATGATAGGGCATATAAAAGATAATATGGATGGGTTAGCAGTAGAGGTAAAAGAAGGGTTGGCAGATATTCTTGCTACTCCAATTAGTCCAGAGCTTCTACCTGCATCTGATACAGATGAAATCCTCCAAAAAACAGAATCTGTAATAGGAGATTATATCCTTCATGATTTCTTCTTGTATTATATGGTAAGACATGGATTTAGTCCTAAGAAGATATTGTTATATGCTATAACTGCATTTGCTGGGGAGTATGAAGTAGAAGAGATAAAAAAATGGCTAAAGGTCTTTATTAGAAGGTTTTTTCAAAATCAATTTAAGAGAAATTGTATGCCTGATACAGTTAAAGTAGGAAGTGTATCCCTATCACCACGTGGAGATTGGCGTATGCCAAGTGATGCTCATTATAATTTATGGATAAAGGATTTAGATTAAAGTATCAAAACTTTTAACCTTTAAAATATAAATTTACCATGATGCAATATGAAAAATTATAAAAGTCATAGGTGATTTGGGAAATGAAAAAGGTATTTAGAAGATTTAGAAAAGATATCTAATAAGTTCTAAGATAAAAGTCTATAGCCAAAAAAGGAGGATTAAGATGAAAGCATTACTTATTATAGATGTACAAAATGATTTTTGTCCAGGAGGTAGTCTTGCTGTTAATGAAGGAGACCAAATTATAAAAGGAATAAATGAAATAATAGATAATTATGATATTGTTGTTGCTACTCAAGATTGGCATCCTAAAAATCATAAATCATTTGCTAGCATACATGATAAAAATCCCGGAGAAATAATAAATCTTAATAGTATTAAACAGGTTTTATGGCCAAATCACTGTATCCAAGGATCAGAGGGAGCAATGCTTCATAGGGAACTTAATTTAGAAGGGATAAATTTGATAATTCGTAAGGGAATGAACCCTGAACTTGACAGCTATTCAGCTTTTTTTGAAAATGATCGGAAAACTCAAACGGGTCTTGATGGTTATTTAAAAAGTCTTAGAGTAACAGAAGTGGATTTAGTAGGACTTGCTACAGATTACTGTGTATATTTTTCAGCTATAGACGCTAAAAACTTGGGATATAAAACTAGAGTACTTCTTGGTCTTACTAAAGGTGTCGATTATCCAGAAAAGAATATAGAAAAAACTGTATCTCATATGGAAGAAATGGGAATAGAAATAATTAAATAATAAAGGAAAAGATTAAGCTTTTGCAATGCTTAATCTTTTTATTTTCATAGAATTTCAATCTAAATTTGATACTCTACTTTTTCATAACCTACAGCAGGAAGAATAAACCTTGATATTAAAGTATAAACAAATTCTGGCCTACCCATACGCCCAGTTATGACTATAGATAAATTTTTATCTTTAAAAACAATAGCTCTCTGCCCTTCAACACCATATGCTCCGTATGCTTCAATAGGCATCCCTTTGCTTTTGAACTTTGGTATCCACCAATGATAACCATATCCTTCATATTTAATTGGATATTTTGTAGTTACTGTTTGTTCCTTTGTACTTTTTTCTATCCATTCTTTACTTATTATTTGTTTCCCCTCATACTCACCATAATTTCTATATAATTCCAAAAATTTCATTAAATCATTGCTAGTCATAAATATTCCATCGGAACCTAGATATTCTCCACTTTCTTCATGTTTATACCAATAGGGGTTTATACCTATAGGATCAAATAGATACTTTTTACCAAAGGTATAAAGATCCATACCTGATTTTTCCTCTATAGCCCTTCCAATAATTACTGATAAACCACTGTTAAAATTAAAGTATTTTCCTGCTGGATATAGCATATCTGCCTTGAGGGCATATGTAAGGGGACTATAATACTCCCACATAAATCTTCTGTCAACTTGTGGAGTAAGTTCAACCCAGTAGAAGCCACTTTTCATCATTAGGAGATTTTCTAGTGATATAAAGGATTTTGTATATTTATCTTCAAAGGCAAAATCTCCAAATAAAGCTATTGGCCTCTCTTCTAAACCTTTTTCAAAATAACCTTTTTCTATTGCTATACCTACTAAAGCAGATAAAATACTTTTTGTTATACTGTCAATATATTGATTTGTATATTTTGGGTCTTCTTCTTTTGCCCATACTTTAGTTTCATAATATTGTTCAAAAACCAAAACCCCGTCTTTTTTGATTAATATAGAATTTAAACCTAAGCCTTTGTTTTTTAATAGCTCTTTATGCAAATCTCTAAGATACCTATTACTTACATTTAAATTTGTGTTAAATTCCTTATAATCACTCTTACTATCAGAATAAACAAATGTTAAATCCTTTGACATTGCAGGAATATACTGTATATATCTAAGGGCGAAAAAAGTAGTAATTACCAGTATTGTGTAAATAAAATTTTTTCCCATAATAGATTCCCCCTTTCCTTTCTTTTACTTTTCTAAAAAATAATTATATTCCTTTTATAATTAACAAATATCTTCTACTTGTAATAAAAGTTCCAAGATGATATTATATAAAATAATAGAAAAAATTATTCTTTAAAAAGGGGGAAGATATGGTACATCTTGTTTATTGTGATAATAAAGAAAAAGTATTGGAAAAGATATTAAATGGTCAAAAGACTATGATTATAAGGGGAGCAGCAGGTAGAAAGATTCCTCATAGTAGAGTTTTTGAGGGGGAAAAGATATATTTAATGGAAAAGGGTACTAAAAAAATTGGCGCAAGTGCTATAGTTACTAATGTAGAAAATTATGTTAAATTAGGAGAAGATGAAATAGTAGAAGTAATGGATAAAAATCAAGATAAATTGCAATTATCACAAAACCAAAAAAAAAGATGGTTTAAAAAATGCTTGTGCTTAGTTGAATTTGATAATCTTGAAAAATTTGAGGCTCTAGACTTTGAACATCAAGGAAATATGGATGACTGGTTAATTATTGAAAAAATAGAAGATGTTCTTGTAGGTACAAGTATTCCATATAATTATGATAAATCTAAGTTTAAGAAGTAGTTGATATAGCAGTTAATAATTAATGGCTTACTTTTTTAACTTATACTTTTACAATTTCAATTAAATACTAAAATCCTCTCTTTCTATTTTTTAGTATATTTGGTAAACTATACAAAATAATTGGGAGGATATATGAAATTATATTTAAAAACTGTTCAAAATATCTTAGCTACACAAGATTACCTTACCTTTGATAGGTTATTAACTAATATATATAGGGAAGTAGAAGGAGGAAAAGTAGAAGTTTTGGGAAGTGATGAAGAAATCATTAAAATCCTCAATAATTTTCAGGAAGTAGAAGAGTGGAAGAAAAAGATGATAGAAATATATGGATTATTTGGTTTTATTTAGTAAAAAATTTGTACAATAGTAAAGAAAGGTGGTAGTGTATCATGTCAAGCGTACCACTTTATTTTTTCCCGTAAAATCTCCTTTTATGTTAAGATGTTCATATTCCTTCATAAAGATTCTCCTTGTATATGTTTGTAGTAATTACATTTTACAAGATTTTCTTTATGAGGGATATTTTTTTATTTAAGTAGTACACTTACTTGATTGTATACAACGGAATTATTTATGACAAAGGTATGATAAAAAACCTTCGATTTGATTATGAAAAATGT
>CAZFBB010000044.1:0-20398 GCA_964517235.1 uncultured Fusobacteriaceae bacterium | reverse complement strand
ATAGTTTCTGCAAAGGTAGAAGCTGAATTATCTGAAATGGAAGATGAAGATAAAGAGATGTTTTTAGAGGAGCTTGGAGTAAAAGAGCCTGGATTAAATAGACTTATTAGAGCAGGATTTAAATTATTAGGGTTACAAACTTACTTTACAGCTGGAGTAAAGGAAGTTAGAGCTTGGACTATAAGAATAGGAGATACAGCTCCGAAAGCAGCAGGAGAAATCCACACTGACTTTGAAAAGGGATTTATTAGAGCAAAAGTTGTAGCATATAATGACTTTATAGCTAATAAAGGGTGGAAAGGTGCTCAAGAAGCAGGAGTTCTTAGATTGGAAGGTAAGGAATATATTGTAAAAGATGGAGACCTTATGGAATTCTTATTTAATGTATAATTTAGAACAAATAATTTTTTAAGTGGGTCTTCGGATCCTTTTAAATAGAGTATAAAATTACAGGTATTATTTAACAAACGATAACTGACACTTGATTTATCATAAAAAAATAGGCTCTCTCTTGAAATTATAACAAAAAAATGTTATTATTGTATGGAATATGAATACTAAATAAAGGTGATTATTATGTCAAAGAGAGAATTTTATATTGTAGATAGACAGATTCTACCTACATCTATACAAAAAGTAATAGAAGTAAATGATTTGATACAGCAAGAGAATATCTCAAAATATGAAGCTATAAAAAGAATTGGGATAAGTAGAAGTACTTATTACAAATATAAAGATTATATTAAACCATTTTTTGAAGGTGGTAGAGATACTGTATTTAGTTTGTATCTGTGTATGGACGACCATCCGGGAGTTCTTGCTAAAATACTTAATGCAATTTCAGAATCAAATATGAATATATTAACTATTATTCAAAATATACCTGTAGATGGGATTGCGGAAGCTACTTTATCTATTCAGACTAAAGAAGAAAGACTTAGAGATGTAGAAGCAGGTCTAGAAGCAATAAGAGGAATACAAGGTGTTCGAGATCTTAGAATTATTGGAAATAACTAACAAAGCAGGGGGAAGATATGAAATTTGATATTGAAACTTTAAAAACACTAGTAAAAAGCTTGGAAGAAAATGATATTACTGAATTTGCTTTTGAAAGTGATGAAGTTAAGCTTAAGCTGAAAAGAGGAGAAGATGTGGTAAATGTAAATCCTGTTGCCCATGCTCCAGTACAACATCTACAGCATGTTCCCAAAAAATCAACTGTAGCTGTTGAAACTTCACAAGAAGATACAAGTAATGCACATGCAGTATGTTCTCCAATGGTAGGAACATTTTATGCAAAACCATCTCCAGATGCAGATTTATTTGTTAATGTTGGAGATCAAGTAACAGAGGGACAAGTACTTTGTATAGTAGAAGCTATGAAGATGATGAATGAAATTAAAGCAGATAGAAGTGGAATTATTACAAAAATACTATCATCAGATGGTAGTCCAGTAAAAAAAGGTGACAAATTATTTTTGATAGATTAATAAATAATAGAGGTAGATGGCTGATTTTTGAAGATTAGTCATTTTTTCTTTATCACTTTTGTCTTATAGAGAGATAATAGAATAGCCAATAGAGCCTATTGTCCTTTGTATCTTCAAATGTTAAATTAAAAAAAATTAATTATTCACACTTGTATTATTTAAAAAATCAAGTATTTTTTAAGAGAAATTAAGATTAGGTAGTTATTTTGTTTGTTAAATTTCTTGTAGTAAGTGAATTTAATTAAAAACTTACTATTTAATTAAATTTGATTTTTTAGAGTATTATAATTGATTTTAAAAGTTAATTTTATCTAAATTGTTTCGAGGGAAATCTCTTCTTTACTTAGGTAAGAAAAGAATCAAAAGGGTTTTGATCTAAAAGTTCCTATAAAAAAGTTAGCTTACCTTAAAGAAGTAGATAGTATTTCTCTTCAATGTACATTTAGAAATCTAGATATTGCTTTTAAAAACTTTTTTCAAAAGGAAGTTAAATATCCTAAATTCAAATATAGTAGTAACCATTGGGTTGCTATATTTCAAGAATCCCTCTTTAAAACTCTTTATATAGGTTTAGTGAGGGAGCATGTCACTATTCATATATTAAACTGATAAGGAGAAAAATGGAAAAGGGAAGAGAAATTTCATTGATGATAGAAGAGGATTTTAATGAGAAAGTCTATGGAAATGAAGGACTTGTAATTTTATTTTTATATTTAAAGGGAGATAAGTACTCAGTAGAGGGAGAAGAAGTTATGGAAAAACTTCAAGGTCAATTTGAAAATAAATTAAAGATATATAAGTTAGATGGAGAAGAGAGTCCAATGTTGGTAAAAGGCTTTATGGTCAGAGCTTTACCCACGCTAATACTTTTTAGTAGTGGTATATTAATGGATATTAAAACAGGAGTGGGCACATTTGAAGCTGTTGAAAGATTTATTAAAAGAACATGTTTAATTTAAACTTAATTAGTTATCTATTTCACTTTTTTTAATAAGCTATTGTTTAAAAAATAATCAAAAATAAAATTATTAGTTAAAAAATCTTTGTATGTAGAGTTTGTTTAACACAAACAAACTAAGAAAATATTTAAATTGAAATATAAAAATGTATTTTTTTTCTCAAACACTTTATTTTTTTGAAAAAATATTGTAAACTATATGTAGGTAATGGTAAAAAAATGAGGGGGTTTGAAATACATGAGCATGGTAGAAATTAAAAATTTTTTAGAGGTAGTAAAGAAAGAGCATGATTATTCATTGGAAGGTATTACAAAATATATGCAAGGTGATTTGGAGTATATAAACACTATTGAGATGAATAAGGATTGTATAGGACAAGAGATTATTAAAAAAGGTGATAAGTTACTTTGGGGTTTAAATTATTATGGTGTTTCACTTAGTGAGAATCTTCCAAATAATTTTAAAGAATTTTTAAAGAAAGTGATAAAAAATCGTTGTTGTGACCTTGGGTTTATAAGAGGTGTTTCTCAAGAAGCTTATGAGTCAAAGTTAAGTATAAAAGGAGATGTAGATTATTTTCAAGGAGAAGAGAAAATCTACCACAATAATAAACTTATATATAAATTGAATTTTCAAGGTGGTAGTTTAAAATAATTATTTAGGTAAAAAGAGGGTAAGTTAGTAAAGAAAATGCTAATATTATTCTCTTTTTTTCTTGTTTTTAAAAAAAATTTAATATATAATTAATATTATTTAATAAATCTCTTGGAGGTTAAAATGAAGATTTTGATAATATTATTAATCTTATCTTTTAAATTGATAGGGATAGATAACATAGAAGGTATAGTAAAATCAAAACGTTATGAATCATCATATTGGTTTATAGAGAGAGGACATGGTAGTGAAGGAGCATTATATTTTTATCTTTCAGATGATGCTTATGGAAAAATAAGGCTTAAAGGAACTTTGCAAAAAAATTGGAGAGATATTACTGAAGATGATGAAGGAAACTTGTTTATATTAGAATCTGCAAATAATGATCAAAATATAGATATGAGATTATATAAAATTAAAAAGCCAAAAACGTATAGGAAAATTATTAATAATGATGATATAGAGGTAGTTAATATTAGATATTCTTCAGGGAGGATACTTGATTTAGAGGGGATTTTTTATAATGATGGCTTTATCTATTTTTTGACGAGACAATTTGCGATAACAAGATTATATAAAGTAACAGGAGAAAAAGTAAAAGATGGAATTACTCTTAATCTACAATTTGTAAAGGAGATTTCTCTTAATATAGATAATACTAGAAGATTAGCAGAAAATATACTTTTAGATGTTGATATCTTTAAAAATGGTAGTTTGGTAATAAGAACATTGGATGGTCTTTGGTATTATGAAGATTTTTTTAATAGTGATAAGAGAAAATTTTATAAAATTAAGGGAGAATTTGGAGATAGAATAGCATTTTTTTCTGCTGGGAAAATATCCTTATTTAGTAAAGTTGGTATGGTAAAAGAAGTTTATATATCTGAATTTGTCAGAGAAAAAGATGCCAAAGGAATAGAAGATAATTTCTTTTGGAGTTTATTAGCTGAAACAAAGGAGAAGATTAGGTACTTGTTTAACAAGTAGCTTGACATTGTATACTTTAAATAGTACAATAACCCAATAAAATCGAACGAAGGTAAAGGGAGAGAGTTGATGACCACCGAAGAAGTAAATCTTTCAGGTATTCTATCTTTAGAATGGGACCATTACTGGACGAGCCTCTGGAGAGACCAAATGGCACCGAAGGAGTAACACTCTCAGGTAAAAGGACAGGGGAAGAAGGCAGGAAAACTGTCTCTTTCTACATTTCTCTAGAGGAGGGCAAAGCTCTTCTTTTTTTGTTTTGATAAAGGAGTAAAATGCTAAAAACCATAGGGTTTAATTTATAAAAATGGAGGGATATTATGCAAGGAAGAGTAATTATAACTGTGTTGGGTAAGGACAAAGTTGGAATAGTGGCAGGTGTATCAAAAAAACTTAATGAACTAGAAGCAAATATAGTTGATATAACTCAAACTATATTCGAAGACGAGTTGTTTGCAATGATAATGCTAGTTGAGGGAAAAAGAGGAAAATATACTTTAGAAGAATTTCAAAGTGATTTAATAGGTTTAGAGGGAGAATTAGGCGTAAAAATCTATGTTCAACATGAAGAAATATTTAAAGTTATGCACAGAATATAAGGGGGAGAAATATGCATTTATTACCAAATGAGATACTTGAAACAATTAAGATGGTTGATACACAAAATTTAGATGTGAGAACTGTAACTATGGGAATTAGTTTATTAGATTGTATAGAGAAAGATGCTAATAAAACAGCTGATAATATCTATAATAAAGTAGTTAAATATGGAAGTGATTTGGTAAAAGTAGCAAATAGGGTTTCTAAAAAATTTGGGGTTCCTATTGTAAATAAAAGGGTAAGTGTAACCCCTATAGCCATTATTGGAAATGGAACTGATGCAACAGATTATACAATTTTTGCTAAAGCATTAGATAAAGCAGCAAAAAAAATTGGAATTGATTTTATTGGAGGTTTTACAGCTCTTGTGGAAAAAGGCTATACAAAAGGAGATAGATATCTTATTGAAAGTATTCCAAAAGCTTTAAAGGAAACAGAGAGAGTATGTAGTTCTGTAAATGTGGGGTCAACAAAAGCAGGTATAAATTTAGATGCTATAAAACTTATGGGGCAAACTGTAAAAAAATTAGCAGAAGAAACAAAAGAACAAGAAGGACTTGGTGCTGCTAAATTTGTTGTTTTTACCAATGCTGTTTCAGATAATCCCTTTATGGCTGGAGCATTTCATGGAGTGAATGAACAAGAGGTTGTACTCAATCTTGGAATTAGTGGACCGGGAGTAGTAAGAGCTGGGTTAAGTAAAGTGGATAAAAAAGCAAGCATTGAAGAGGTAACAGAAACAATTAAAAAAATAAGTTTTAAAATAACTCGTATGGGTGAACTTGTAGGAAAGGAAGTAGCTAAAGAATTGGGCATTAACTTTGGTATAGTTGACTTGTCTCTAGCACCTACACCAGCTGTAGGAGATAGTGTAGGAAATATATTAGAAGAATTTGGAATAGAATCTGTTGGAGCTTATGGCACAACATTTGCTCTTGCAATACTTAATGATGCAGTTAAAAAAGGTGGAGCTATGGGTGCTAGTAGAGTAGGGGGGCTAACAGGTGCATTTATACCAGTAAGTGAAGACCAAGGAATGATATCAGCAACGAGTAAAGGATATTTAACATTGGAAAAATTAGAGGCAATGACAAGTGTTTGTTCAGTGGGACTTGATATGATAGCTATACCGGGTGATACACCTGATTATGTAATATCTGGATTGATTGCTGATGAGATGGCGATAGGTATGGTTAATAATAAAACTACGGCAGTTCGTGTAATTCCGGTACCTGGAAAAGGTGTAGGAGAAAGGGTTGTTTTTGGAGGGTTATTAGGAGAGGCAGATATTATGCCTATTAATTCCTTAAATTGTAAATGCTTAATAGATAGAGGAGGGCAAGTAAGCCCACCGATACAAGCTATGAAAAATTAGAACAAAGAAATTTTTTTAATCAAAATAGCTAAATTTATCTGAATTGTTTTGAAAAAACTCCCACCTCTACTTAGGTGGGAGATGAGTCAAAAAGGTTTTAACTAACATCTTCTCAAAAATTTCTGCAAAAAAAATTAATATATTCTATGATAAAGCTTTTAAGTTTAGAATATATTCTAATCAAAAACAACTAACTTTAATCTACAAGATTTTTTGTTGTGTCAAATTTGTATATAATCATTTTCTTAATCAAAAAATTGAATTATATAAGAATGATGAAAGATTAATTATTTAATGTTAATCAAGCTAAAGAATGAATGTCTTTAAAAAAGAGTTAATTTTGCTTAAAGAAGTAAATAGAGTTTCATTTTAATCTATACTTAGAAATTTAGATACTACTTTTAAAAACTTTTTTCAAAAGAGAACTAAATACTCTAAATTCAAATTAAAAAGAAATAATATCGAGTTTTATACAACTAAAAATACTAACAACCCAATAAAAATTAAAAATAATATGTTGAAATTCTAGAAATTAAGATTATTAAAAACTAAATTTTAAAGGCAAATACCTCAAAATTATAAATTTTTACCTTCTACTATTAGTCAAGTACCAACAAGTGTTATTTTGTTAAAATATTAAATATAAACAAGATAGGGTTTATCTTCAGAGTTTGGTAATCTAATCATTGGGTTGCTACATATTTCAAAAAGCTTCCCAAAACCTTTTTACATAGGTTTAGTGGGGAGTATGTCACAATTGAGAAAAACATAGGTAAAATTTGTTATAGGAGATTAAATGTAGTATAATTTACTATAGAATAATTAAAGGGGGAAACTATGGAGAAAACATTTGTAATGGTAAAACCAGGTGGAGTTCAAAGGGAACTTGTAGGTGAGATAATTACTAGGTTTGAAAAAAAAGGAGTAAAGATAGCAGGTTTGAAATTGATGAGAATGTCAAGAGAACTTGCAATGAAACATTATGAAGCTCACAAAGGCAAAGGATTTTTTGATGAACTAATTGATACAATAACAGCTGGACCAGTTGTAGCAATGGTTATGGAAGGCCAAGATGTAATAAATATAGTTCGTAAAATGGCTGGTGCAACAAATCCAGCAGAAGCATTACCAGGAACAATAAGAGGAGATTATGTTTTGGATATTGGAAAGAATGTTATTCATACTAGTGATAGCAAGGAAAATGCAGAGAGGGAAATTAATTTGTTTTTTAGAGAAGAAGAGGTATTAAAGTACAATTTGGCTACAGAAGAATGGATATATACATTACCATATTAACAGTTTATTTTTATAGGGCTTTATGATAAAATAGGAAGAGGTGTTTTTATGAAAACATTGGTAGAAGTAATGACAAAAAATATAATTACTATTGATCCAGAAAAGAATCTTCATGAAATACTTGAAATTATGAAAACAAAGGGGGTAGGGAAGCTACCTGTAGTAGATAATAAAAGAGTAATAGGAGTTGTTACAAGAGATGACCTTTTGGTAAAAAAAGAAAAAGCTCCAATTCCGCCAATTATTGCTCTAAATGATTTAATTATTACATTACCAGGGACGAAAGTTTTTAAGGAAAAATTAGAAAAGATAACGGCTTTTAAAGCAAGTGAATTAATGAGAAAAGATATATTAAAAGTTGAAAAAGATACTACTTTAGATCAAGTTGTAACAGATATATTAGAAGAGGATTATGAATTCGCCCTAGTTTTTGACAAGGAAGAGTTGATTGGTCTCATAACAAAAACAAATTTGATAGAGAGCTTTTAGAATATTATAAGGAAGGTGTACTAAAATTTGGAAACGTATAGTCAGATTATTTTATTAGTTATTCTTATAATGATGTCAGGATTTTTCTCTGCATCAGAAACAGCATTGACTGCATTTAATAGAAGTAAATTACCTGAGATTGAAGAGAAATCAGCATATAAAGCAAAACTTCTAAAAAAATGGATTAAAAAACCAAACAAGATGCTAACAGCAATACTTATTGGAAATAATATTGTAAACATACTATCATCAGCAATAGCAACTACTGTTGCAATGAGATTAGTTGGTGGTGGAGAAGCGATACTTATTGTAACAGCTCTTATGACAGTGGTTATATTAATTTTTGGAGAAATAACTCCAAAAGTAGTGGCAAAATCATATCCTACTATGGTTGCTTCATTTGTAATTTCTGTTATTTATCCAATAAGTATTTTGTTTTCATGGCTTATTGCAGTTTTGATGTTTATATCTAGGGTGATAGCTAGATTGTTTAACATAAAAATAACTGATGGAAATCTAATGATTACAGAAGAAGATATAAAATCTTTTGTAAATGTTGGAGAACAAGAGGGGATAATTGAAGAGGAAGAAAGAGAGATGATACATTCTATTTTTGAGTTTGGGGATGCAAGAGTAAGGGACGTTATGGTTCCAAGAACTACAATGTTTGCAGTTGAAGGAACTAAAACTCTAAATGATATATGGAATGAGGTTATCGATAATGGATTTTCTCGTATTCCTGTGTATGAAGAAAGTATAGATAATATTATTGGTGTTGTTTATGTTAAAGATTTATTTAATGTAATTAGAGAAGGAAAGTTAGAGGTTGAAGTTAAAAATTTTGTAAGAGGAGCTTATTTTGTACCTGAAACTAAACCTTTAGTAGAAATGTTAGAAGAGTTTAAAAGTAAGCATATTCATATAGCTATAGTGGTTGATGAATATGGAGGAACTAGTGGAATAGTTACTATAGAAGATCTTATTGAAGAAATTGTTGGAGAAATAAACGATGAATTTGATGAAGATGAAGAAGAAAGTATAAAGCAAGTTGGTGAAAATAAATTCATTGTTGATGCAATGTTGCCTATAGATGAAATAAATGATGCAGTAGGGATAAATCTGAATGAAAGTGAAGATTATGAAAGTCTTGGAGGGTATATCTATTCTGCATTAGGAAGAGTTCCAGAAGAAAAAGACCTTATAAAGCTCGAAGAAGAGGGGCTAGAATTAAGAGTATTAGAAGTAGATAATCGTAGAGTAGTAAAGGTATTAATAATAAAAAATGAGGTGTAGGGATGCTTTTTAAAAATACAAGGAAATACTTTATATCTGGTTTATTAGCAGGGTTACCCTTGTTTGCAACAATATACGTACTATTATTTATATATAATTTAGCAGTAAAAACTGTAGAAAAAATAATACCTATTAGAGCAATCTCAGAGATGTTTGTTGGTTATAATGCCAAGCTTGCTTCTGTAAGTGAGCTTGTTTCCTTTATAGTAGCAACGATTGCGATATTTATTATAATGTTTTCTATAATGGTTTTAGGTTTTCTTGTAAGTCATTTTTTTAATAGAAGTAAAATTAGATCCATAGAACTTTTAATATTAAAAATTCCTTTGGCTAAATCATTATATACAACCTTTAAACAGCTAAGTCAGCTTATTTTTTCAAAAGAAAATAAATCATATAAAAAAACTGTATTGATAGAATACCCTAGAAAGGGAATATATAGTTTAGCTTTGGTAACTAGTGAAGAAAATTTACTGGCAGAAAAGGTACTAAATAGAAAAGGACTTTATAATTTATTTGTTCCAACATCACCAAATCCAACATCGGGAGTTTTTTTAGTAGTTCCAATGGAAGAGGTTGTAGAATTGGATATAAAGATAGATGATGCTTTTAAAATGATTATTTCTGGTGGGGCAATTATACCAAATGGGAATATTGAAAAACTACAGAAAAAAGGGGAGAGAAATGAAAAAAAGAATTAATATTCTATTAGTTTTTTTAGTGCTTGCTATTATTGGATGTTCAAATGGGGAAGTAAAAGAAAGCTACAAAAAACAACAATATGCACTTATTAGAGGGATGAATGCTTTTCAAGAGGGGAAGTATAGTTTAGCCATAGATGAGTATTTGAAAGCATACAAGATTGATAAAACAGATATATTTACTATGAAACAATTAGCTATTACATACAGTAAACTTAATGATTTTGAAAATTCTGAAAGATTTTATAAGAAAATATTGGATATTGATTCAAAAGATTCTATAACTCTTTATAACTTATCAGTATTATACTATAATCAGAAAAAATATAGAGAATCATTAAAATTATTAGAAAATATTAGTATTGAGAGTGTAACAAATGAAATTAGAAAGATGATAGGGTTTAATTATTATAGACTTGAAGAACTTGATAATGCCTATGGAGAATTAAGTATAATTAAGGATTTTATGTTGGATGATGTAGAGTTTGCAAAAGTTTATTCAGAAGTATTACTGAAATTAGGTAAACTGGGGGAATTACACCCTTATATTTCAAAGTTATATAAAGAAAATCCAAGTAATTATGAAGTAGTTTATATTTATGGTAGACATTTAAGTGAAAATGTAGCTAGAAAAATGGAAGCAGAAGATTTGTATAGAAATTATATTATTGATTATGGATCAAATAAATATATAGTTCTTGAATTGGCTAGATTATATTATTTGAGAGCTGAATATAATGAAGCAAGGAAAATAGTTAATCTAATTCCAGAAAAATTAAAATATGATGTCGATGTTTTAAAAATGGAATTAAAAATCTATGATAAATTAGGGAAAAAAACTAAAGTGATAGAACTAAAGGAGTTACTTAAAAAAGTAGAAAAGGATTGATATTATGAAAGAGTGGAGAGTTAATGTAGTATACAAACTTATAATATTTGTTGTTTTTCTAATAATGCCAGTAATAGCAATTGAATTTGGTGGAGATACAGATATATACGTAAAAAAATATATTTATATCTATATTATGGAGCTTATAGTACTGCTTTGTAGTTATTTTATGTATGAAATTAGAATCAAAGGTTTTTATAATAAATTAGTAAAAAAAACTCTCCAAATTAATGATAAATTTAGTATTAAAAATGACGGATACAAAAAATTTATGGGTTTAGATAGTTTTAGTAGCTTTGAATATTTTTTTAATGAAGAATTAAATAAACTATCTAGTGAATTAGATAGTTTTAGAAGGAATTATAAAGAGATGCAGAGTAAAATAGAAGATGAAGTGAAAAGAAAAGAAAATAAATTAGAAGTGGCAGAGAAAAGGTTGAAACGTATCAAATCAGAAGGTCAATTAGCTAATCAATTTCTAAATCAATCAATAAAGTTTGTAAATGACTTTAGAGATGGAGTAAAAAAATATGAGGATATATTTGAAGAATTAACATTTCATCTAAAAAATTCTTTTGTAATTGACGAACTTTTTGTTGTGAAGAAAATAAAGGAAAAATATGAAGTATTTAAAAATATTTCTAATGAAGATGAAAGTATAGATATATTACAACTTGAAAAGTACGAAGAATTTGAAGGTGGAGTACATATAGATAAAATAGTTGGGAATAAAAGATTTGATGTACTAGCTGTGTTGAAAGTGGAAGATAAGTTACATGGTTTTATTTTGATAAAAGCAGAAAAACCAGAAGAGTTAAAAAGTGAAATTATACTTGATATTTTTAATAAAGTTTTTAGTATTTTTATATCAATAATAGACTTGTATTATCAAATGCATCAGAAAGAAAATATAATAAATAAGCTTAATAGTGATATAGGTAGATTGAAGAAGGAACTTAAAGAAACAGATGAAAACCTTGAAATTCATCTTGAGCAAATGTCTAATATGTATGAGGAGATTGTAACTCTTTATGAAGTAGGGAAAAAAATTGGTAAAATTTATGATAAAGAAGATATTGAAGAAGCTATATTAAACACTCTACTTGAAATTACTGAAACTGAATTTGCTCTTACTTATTATTATGAGCAAGATAAACTAAAAGTTTCTAAATTGATTAATTGGTCAGATAAGAATTTTATAGAAGAAGAAGAGTTGGATGAAGTATTAAGCAAGCTTTTTTTTGATATGAAAAAAGCAGAAAAAGCCATAATAGTAAATGAATTGACAAAACTAGAGAATTTTTCTAAATTATCTGAAAATATAAAAAAGTATATTAAAAATTTTGTTGAGGCTCCTATGATAATAGGTCAGGAGATAATGGGTGGAGTAATCTTGTTTAATAAACAAGAAGAATTTACAGCGGCAAATGTAAATTTGATAACATCTCTTATAAATCAAATGTCTATTAGTGTTCAAAATATAGATTATTTTGTAAAAGAAATAGACAGACAAAAAGAAGAGGAACAGCTAAAGATAGCTAGTCATATACAGTCGGGACTATTTCCACAAATTATGCCCAAAGTACTAAATGCTAATTTTTATGGATTAAATATACCGGCAAAAGCAGTTGGTGGAGACTATTATGATTTGGTTCAAGTAGATGAAAATAGAGTAATAGGATTTATTGCTGATGTAAGTGGAAAAGGGATACCAGCCTCTTTACTTGTAAGTATAGTAAGAACTATATTTAGAATGATAGTAGAGGAGTTTAGAGAATATAGACCAGAAGAAATATTAACAAGAATAAATAGTGTTTTATTAAAAGAAAATCTTGAAGGGAGATTTGTTACTGCAGCATGTTTTATGCTTAATTCAAGTGAAGCAAGATTAGAGGTGTCTAGTGCAGGACATGATCCATTTTTGTATTATAATCAAAAAGAAGGAGTTTTAAAAAAATATCCAAGTAGTAGTATAGTTCTTGGAATTATGGAAGAAGAGTATGAAAGAATAGAAATAAACTTTGACAAAGATGACTTGTTCTTATTTTATACAGATGGTGTTGCCGAAGCGAGAAAAGATGATGGAGAATTCTTTACATTAGAAAGAGTAGAGGATTTTGTAAAAAACAATTTTGAAAAAAATTCAGAAGAATTTATTAAGAATCTGTATAGTCAGTTAAAAGAATTTGTAGAAGATGCAAAACAAAATGATGACATTACACTTTTGGCAATTAAAGGGGGAAAAAACATTGAAAGAACCTAGGGTAAGAGTCTGTGGACTACTAAAAAAAAATAATAAGATTTTGTTTGTTAAACACAGAAAAAATGATGAAGAATATTATCTTTTGCCTGGTGGTGGTGTAGATTATGGAGAGTCATTTGAAGTTGCCCTAAAAAGAGAATATTTTGAAGAAGTAAATATAGATATTAGCTTAGGAAAGATGCTTTTTATATCAGAAGCAATAGCTCCAGATCAAAGTAAACACATAGTTAATGTATATTTTGAAGTTTTTTATAAGGGTGGTGAGCTTGTAGTGGCACAAGAAGAAAGGTTAGTTGGAGCTGAATATTTAGAAATAGACAAGCTTGATAGTTATATTATTTATCCCAATGTAAAGAAGCAAATTGTAGATTATACAAAAAACGGTCAAAAAAATGTATTATATTTGGGAAATATTTGGGAGTAGAAGTGTAACATATTTACATTTATAAATATTGGTAGGTTATAAACAACTATAGCTCATTTTACCTTGACAAAACATAAATACTTATGTAAAATTATAAGTCGTGAGTCGGAAAAAAAGAACTTAGGAGGATAAAATTGGCTAAAAATATTGAAAATTTGAAAAGTTTGATTAGAGATATACCTGATTTTCCACAAGAAGGAATTTTGTTTAGAGATATAACAACTTTATTAAAGAATCCACAAGGATTAAAAGATATTATAGATATACTTTCAGATAGATATAGAGATAAAGGAATAAAACATGTGTTAGGTGCAGATGCTAGAGGATTTATATTTGGAGCTGCAATTGCTTATAATATTGGAGCAGGATTCATACCAGTTAGAAAAAAAGGAAAATTACCTTATAAAACTATAAGTGCTTCATATGATTTGGAATATGGATCAAATACTATAGAGATACATGAAGATGCTATAGAAAGAGGAGATAAAGTAGTTTTAGTTGATGATTTGTTGGCAACTGGTGGGACAGCTAAAGCTATGGCAGATTTAGTTCATCAATTAGGTGGAGAAATTGAAGAATTAGCTTTTATGATTGAATTAGAAGAATTGAATGGTAGAGATAAACTAGAAGGTGAAAATGTATTTTCAGTATTAAAATACTAAAATGTTCCTTCATTTTAAAGATAAATGGCTGATTTTCTGAGGATTAGTCATTTTTTCTTTCTTTTTTATTTTAATAGAAAAGTAAGGTGATATTTTTGGGAATATAATTAATCTATATTTTTAAATATATACAAAGCACTTTTATATAATTCCATAGAGAATTGAGAAAGATAAAAAGAATAAGATTAGGAGACTATATTAAAGTTTGAATTTGATAACTATTAAATAGTTCTTAATTTATTTTTTAAAAGTTTTAGAAACAATTAAAGTTAAATTAATTTAGAAGGTAAACTATAAAAAAGTCTTCTTTAGTTAAGTTTTGTTTAGAGTTTATAGCGACACTTTAGTGTCGCTTTTGTAAATTTGATGTATAAAAGAAAATATTTTGAAAATTTATGTAAAGGATAAGTTGCTGAATAACTAATATTTTATTTTTGTATACAGAAGATTTTTTTTAAAATAGATTAAATTAAATAATTAATTGTTAATAATTGTTTTTTTATATGTTATAATAGAGGGAATTAGAAAAGACGGTGATGATATGGAATATAAAAGTGAAATTTTAGAAGAAATTAAAAAAAGTAGCCAAAGTCTTGATATAGAGAAGATTCTACTTGCATATGAATTTGCAAAAGAGTCGCATGTGGGTCAGTTTAGGAAATCAGGAGATGCATACATATTACATCCAGTAGAAGTAGCTAAAATACTTATTAGCATGAATATGGATACTGACACAATAGTAGCTGGTTTTTTACATGATGTAGTAGAAGATACTCTTATTACAAGTGCCGATATAAGGTATCATTTTGGTGATGTAGTTGCAGACCTTGTAGATGGTGTTACAAAACTTAGTAATTTGCCTGAAGGAACTAAAAAGCAACATGAAAATATTAGAAAAATGATAGTTGCAATGGCTAAAGATGTAAGAGTAGTTATAATTAAACTTGCAGATAGAGTTCATAATATGAGAACTTTAAAATTTATGTCAGAGGAAAAGCAAAAAAGAATAGCAAAAGAGACTCTTGAAATTTTTGCTCCTTTAGCTCATAGACTAGGAATAGCTAAAATTAAATGGGAATTGGAAGATTTATCTTTTTATTATTTTGAGCCTAAAATATATAAAGAGATAGTAAAATTAGTTGATCAAAAAAGGCGTGAAAGAGAAGAATATACAAATGAAGTAGTAAAGGTATTACAAGTAGAAATAGACAAATACAATATAGATGGAGATGTTAATGGAAGAGCAAAACATCTCTATAGTATATATAAAAAGATGTATGAACAAGGAAAAGATTTTGATGAATTATATGACCTTATAGCTATGAGGGTAATAGTAAGTAATGAAGCTGAGTGCTATAATGTTCTTGGCCTAGTACATAATTTTTGGAAACCTGTACCGGGAAGATTTAAAGATTATATAGCTGTACCTAAAGCAAATGGATATCAATCTATACATACTACTGTTGTTGGTCCCCAAGGGCGTTTTGTTGAGATACAAATAAGAACAGCAAAGATGCATAGAATAGCTGAAGAAGGAATAGCTGCCCATTGGAATTACAAGGAAAAAACTAAACAAAGTCGTAGAGATAATGTATATTCTTGGTTAAGACAAATATTAGAGTGGCAAAATGTAGCAGATAATTCAGAAGAATTTATAAAAACAGTTACTGGTGATATACTAAACGAAACAGTATTCGTTTTTTCACCAGCTGGAGATGTAATAGAAATGACAAAGGGAGCAACACCACTTGATTTTGCATTTCATATACATACACAGATTGGATATAAATGTATTGGAGCAAAGGTAAATGGGAAAATAGTACCACTTGACTACAAACTTCGTAACGGAGATCAAATAGAGATAATTACAAGTAAAGCCGCTAAAGGACCGGGAAAAGATTGGCTTAATATAGTAGTTACCCAATCGTCAAAATCTAAAATTAAAAAATGGATTAAAGATAAGCAATTTGATGAAAAGGTAAAAGAAGGAAAAGCTATACTTGAAAAAGAACTTAATAAATTTGATATTAAATTTAAAGAGTTAGAAGACTCTGATTTGACAAAAGAATACCTTAGAAAAACTCATGTACCTAACTTTAATGAACTTTTGTTTAATTTTGGAATAAACAAGATGAAAGTAGAAGGTTACATGGAGAAAATAGTTGAAAATAGAAGGGGTGAAGCTGGGGTAGAAGTTGATATTGATGATCTTATAAATGAAAATCAGAAAAAAAGAAAGAAAGATACAAGTCAACAAGGAATAGTTATAGATGGGACAGATAATACCCTTATAAGATTTGCTAAATGTTGTACACCTCTTCCAGGTGATGAAGTAGGGGGATATGTAACTAGAGGAACGGGAATAGCTATTCATAGAAAAGATTGTCCAAACTATATTTCTTTGGCTCAAAAGGAAGAAAGTAGAATAATCGATGTTAACTGGGATAAAAAATTAATTAATAAAAATCTTAATAAATATAGCTTTATATTTAATGTGATTATGTTAGATAGAGTAAATGGTTTGATGGATTTGGTTAAAGTAATATCAGATCATAAACTTAATTTATTAGGTGTAAATTCTAATACACATATAGAAAATGGTGAAAGAGTAGTTAATGTAAAATTAAATATCGAAGTAGCCGATGTAGATCAAGCAATTAAAATTAAAAATAGCTTGAGAAAGATAGAGGGAGTAATAAGCGTTAAAAGATAGTAGGAGGAAATAATGTTACCAGTAAGATATACTCTTGAAAAGACAAATGGAAAAGCAAGAGCAGGAGAAATAGAGACTCCACATGGAAGGATAAAAACACCTGTTTTTATGCCTGTTGGAACTCAAGCAACAGTAAAAACTATGACACCGGAAGAAGTAGAAAAATTAGGAGCAGAGATTATTTTAGGGAATACATATCATTTGTATTTAAGACCTGGAGATGATTTGGTAGCTAGGTTTGGTGGGTTACATAAATTTATGAATTGGAATGAACCTATACTAACTGATAGCGGAGGGTTTCAAGTATTTAGTTTAGGTGCTTTAAGAAAAATAAAAGAAGAAGGAGTATATTTTAGATCTCATTTAGATGGTTCTAAACACTTTATATCCCCAGAAAAATCAATAGATATACAAAATAATTTAGGGTCAGATATTATGATGGTTTTTGATGAATGTCCACCTGGTCTTAGTGATAGGAAATATGTAAAAGATTCTTTGGAAAGAACAACTAGATGGGCAAAAAGGTGTATAGAAGCAAATAAAAATCCTGAAAAACAAGGGCTTTTTGCAATTGTACAAGGTGGAATTTATGAAGATTTGAGAAATCAAAGTTTAGAAGAATTAACAGAGATGGATGAGAATTTTTCCGGTTATGCTATAGGTGGCTTAGCTGTGGGAGAACCGAGAGAAGACATGTATAGAATATTAGATTATATAACACCTAAACTTCCAGAAAATAAGCCAAGATATCTTATGGGTGTCGGAGAGCCTCTTGATATGCTAGAAGCAGTAGCAAATGGAATAGATATGATGGACTGTGTTCAACCTAGTAGAATAGGAAGACATGGAACTGTCTTTACAAAATATGGAAGATTAGTAGTAAAAAATGCAAAATATAGTGAAGATGCAAGACCATTAGATGAAGATTGTGAATGCTACGCATGTAAAAATTATACAAGAGGGTATATAAGACATTTATTTAAAGCTAGTGAGATATTGGGGCAAAGACTTGCAACAACACATAATTTATATTTTTTAGTAAATATGATGAAGGAAGCAAGAAAGGCTATATTGGAAGATAGATTTGAAGAATTTAAAGATGAATTTGAAAAAAACTATGAGAGTAATAAAGAATCTGAATGGATAAAAGCCAAAAAAATAAGTGAATAATTAAGAGATTGTTATTTAGTAAGATTTTAGCTAAAAGGGAAGAGACTATTTTTAATACCTATAGGGCTTATAAATTTTTATTGAAATATGAAGCAAATTAAGGTAGAAGTTTAAAGAGTCCTTCTCTTAGCATAAAATTTGATATTTATATATGTAATTTTATTTTTAAATTTTACAGGAGAAAGCTAAAACTATTTATTATGATTTTTTCTCTTGTTATAGTATTTTTTTTGAACCCTTTCATACTTTAGCCAAATTGGAGAGCTCTTTTAATAGGCTATATTCTATTGTGACTTATCTTCCTAAGTTTAAATTTTATAAGATTCCTTATTTTTTGTTCTATAATAGCTAGTTATTAGAATAGATAAGAGTTTAGATAATGTTTTAAAAATTTATCTTAGTAGATAGAACAAGTACTATTGTTCTTTTCTTATTTAATTTCAGATTGTATATTTAAAAAAGATTAATTAGACTTTGTGAAAAAAAATAATGGTTAAATAGGATAAATATTTGCTTAATATCCTAAGTGGAAGCGAGGAAAAATCTTATTAATTCTATTAAAGTCTTCTAAAAAACAAGAGAATGAAAGGTTTGAAAAAATATTGACATTTTTTTGTATTTAATTTATAATGGTAAAGATATGTTGTAAAGTAAGGAGGTAAAGATGAAGATTTGGTTTAGGTATTTTTTGTTAAAGGTAAGTTTTCATTTTTATTTTTTAAATTAATAAACAAGTTTTTGACGATTTAGTTAATTACTTGTTTTTTTTTGAATTAGGTTGGAATACATTTATAATATAAGGAGGAAGTATGAAGAAGATTAAGTTTTTATTATTAGTTCTATTAGGAATGTTCTTAGTAGCATGTGGAGGAAAAGAGAAGGAAGAAAGAGCTAATGATAGTGTAAAAGTTGGAATAGTTCTTTCTACAGGTGGACTAGGAGATAAATCATTTAATGATTCAGCATATGAAGGATTAATAAGAGCAAAGGAAGAATTAGGCATAGAATTTAAATATGTAGAACCTGCAAATCCCAGTGAATTTGATGCTTTTTTGAGAGATTTTTCCGAAGCTGATTTTGATTTAATAGTTGGAATAGGTTTCCAAATGGCAGATTCTATTAGAGCTGTTGCAAAAGATTATCCAAAAGTTAATTATTTGATGGTAGATGAGCCAATTGATTTGCCAAATGTAAAATCGGCAATATTTGATGAAGCAGAAGGATCATTTTTAGCTGGTGTTTTGGCAAGTTTAGTAAGTAAAAATGGAAAAGTAGGTTTCATTGGTGGAATAGAAGTGCCATTAATTCAAAGATTTGGAAAAGGTTTTTTTGCTGGAGCAAAATATGTTAATGAAAATGTAAGAACATATGAAGCTTATGTAGGAGGAACAAATCCATTTAATGATCCAGCAAAAGGAAAAGAAATTGCAATTTCTATGGCAGACCAAGGAGCAGATATAATATATCATGCAGCAGCAGGAACTGGAATGGGATTATTTGAGGCAGCTGGTGAGAGAGGAATATATGCTATTGGTGTAGATAGTAATCAAGATGGAGTAAGACCGGGAGTAGTATTAACAAGTATGTTAAAAAGAGTAGATGTGGCAATATATGAAGTTGTAAAAGAATTAACTCAAGGTAGATTTGAACCTAGTGTTACTAAGTTTAATGTTGAAAATAATGGAGTTGGATTAACTAACTTTGAATTTACAAGAAACGATATTGGTGAGGAAAATATTGCTAAGGTAGAAGAGATAAAAAAAGCAATAATTAATGGTGAAGTAATAGTAGCAGAAAAAATTAAATAACTTTAAACTTGATTTTTGTTAAGTTTTAGATTTAAGAAAAATGACTGATTTTTTTAAAATCAGTCATTTTTTCCTTGCCACTTCTATTTTTAATGCTTTAAAGTTAAAGAAATTAGAGTGCTTTAAAAGTTGAAATATTATTATTTTGATAAATTTAATGTAAAAAATCCTTTGTAAAAAGTTTAATAAAAAAAGAAAATTTAAAAAAGAATACTTATTTGATACAAATCATATTAAAAGTAAAAGAAAACCTTGATTTATTGACAAAAATATAATATGCTTGTAAAGGGTGAGATAATAAAAGGAAAATAATTTATAAAGATTAAAAAACGTTTATATTGGTTATAATCCTTGAATTTTCCTTTGAAAAAAGGTATAATTGTTTTACTCAATATATAAAAGTTCAAAAACGAAACAAGAAAGAGGAGGAAGACGATGAAAAAGATATTGACACTTTTGTCAGTAGCATCTTTAATGTTATTAACTGCTTGTGGTGGTAGTAAAGAAGAGGCTACTAAAACTGAAGAGAAAAAAGTGGTTAAAGTTGGTATAGTTTTATCAACTGGAGGATTAGGAGATAAGTCATTTAATGACTCTGCATACAGAGGATTAGAAATGGCTAAAG
>CAZFBB010000043.1:0-20673 GCA_964517235.1 uncultured Fusobacteriaceae bacterium | reverse complement strand
TGCTGCAATAATAAGATTTCTACTATGTCCAAAATCTAACTGTGCATCTATAAGGGTTCTTACTCCTACACTTGCAATCATACCAAATAAGATTACAGATACTCCTCCCATAACCGGTACTGGAATAGTTTGTAATACTGCTCCAAACTTGCCTATAAGAGACAAACCAATAGCATAACAAGCTGCAATTCTTAAAATTGATGGATCATATACCTTTGTTACTGCTAAAACTCCAGTATTTTCACCATAAGTTGTATTAGCAGGACCTCCCACTAAACCAGCAAATATAGTTGCTAAGCCATCACCTAACATAGTTCTGTGTATACCGGGTTCTCTAAAAAAATCTTTACCCACTACTGCTCCATTGGTAGTTATATCTCCTATATGCTCTATAAATACTACTAAAGCTATTGGTGCTATTGCGAGTATACCTGTTAATGTAAAAGAGGGTAGTGTAATTAAATCTTTTGTTGCTTCTGTTGAAAATCCTATCCAATTTGCATTTACAATCGGTTCAAAATTAACAAATCCCATAAAAATTGATAATATATATCCAATAGTTACAGATATTAATATTGGCACTAATCTAAAAAATGATTTTTCTAATATAGACACTATAATCATAGTTATTATTACTATAGTTCCTATAATCAAACTTTTTGTATCAAAGGCTCCATTAGCATAGCCCATCATATTAAGTGCTACTGGACTAAGTCTCAAACCAATAACCATAATAATTGGTCCAGTTACTATTGGAGGGAAAAATGATTTTACCTTTTCAACTCCAAACTTTAGAATAATTAAACTCATTAAAACATATATTAATCCTGCTATTATAATTCCACCTTTTACAGCTCCAATTCCTTCTTCTTTCAATACTAAAGAAATGGCTCCGATAAAGGCAAAACTAGAACCTAAAAATACTGGCACTACTTTTTTTGTCACTAAATGAAATAATAGTGTTCCTACTCCTGCTGCAAGTAATGCAATACTTGGGTTTAATCCTGTTAAAAATGGTACTAAAACTGTTGCTCCAAACATAGCAAGTACATGCTGTATTCCAAGAATATATTTTGCTTTGTTAGAAAAATCTTGATTTTTCATTGTATTCCTCCTAAAAAAATTATTTACAAAAAAAAAGATTAGAAATTGAAAGTCAATAACTAATCTTAATATAAAAATTATAAGGATATTTGTTAAATAGAAATACAAAAATTGAATTTTTACTTTTGAAAATATTATTCCTAAATAACATAAATTCCCCTTTCTTTTTTCAAACGAATGAATTATATCAAAATCGTTCAAATAAGTCAAGGTATTA
Organism: uncultured Fusobacteriaceae bacterium; assembly: GCA_964517235.1. GTDB lineage: Bacteria > Fusobacteriota > Fusobacteriia > Fusobacteriales > Fusobacteriaceae > CAZFBB01. The sequence goes on along the minus strand of CAZFBB010000043.1, from coordinate 19,352 downwards.
TAAATATTTTATTAGTTTCTATTATTATTATTTGCCACTAATTCATGAAGTTCATCTCCATAATTTTTATCTATCTTCATTATATGATTTAAAAGCCAGTTATTTAAAAATTCTATTACTTCAATTGATGGTTTTCGATTATGAACAACTAAAGCATCTTTAAAATCATGAACTTTTTGTATGAATTTTTTATGTTGATCTTTTTGTATTGCTATACCTTTTTGATTATATCTATGTCTTTCCAAAAAATCTTCTTCATTACTAAAATGCATTTCTGTATACTTTAAAAGTTCATCTATTATCTTTACCAACTCGCCTGATGTTGCATCTCCATTTAACATTTTATTTCCTAATTTATTTGTTATCCTAAAAAGCATCTTATGTTCATCATCCATTTGTTCGATTAATACACTATACCTATCATTCCATCTAACAAATTCACTTTCTTTATCAAGGGCATCTTGAGAATAAATATATTTTTTTGTTAAAAATTTAAGAGCACTTGCTACTGAACTTAGTTCGTTTGAAAAGATGAAACTCGACTCTAAGTAATTTTGTAAAGAGGTAGTAGCTACCAATTGTTCTTCTGCTTTTGAAAATATGTGTGAATTTCTTTCGGCACTGTCTTCTAAAGCATGACTTATTTCCTCCAATGAACTTACTTGTTCCTTTAATTCTTGAGCTGTTTTATTACTATATTCACTTGTCACCTTTGCATTATCCTTTATTAAAGCAATTCTTTGTTTAGAATTCATTATAAGTTCATCTTCTTCTTTCATTTTATTAAGGGCAATATCTACACTTGAATTAACTAAAGATACTTTCTCTACAACCTTCCCCAATATATCAATAATCTGTTTTGTAGATTCTTGAGAATTAACTGCAAGCTTTCTAATTTCATCTGCAACTACAGCAAATCCTCTTCCTGCTTCACCTGCTCTTGCTGCTTCTATTGCTGCATTTAGTGCTAATAAGTTAGTTTGTTCTGTTATACTACTTATTATATCAAGTATACCAGTTATTTTTTCAGCTTGATTATTCAAATCATTTGTTTCTTTTCTTATATTAATCATAAGTTTGTCAATTTCAACTATCATATCTACATTTTTACTAAGATAATTATCACTCTCAAGGGCATTTTCTAAAGTTTTTTCTGCCATATTTTGAGTTTCTATAGCTTTACTATTAACACTTTGAATAGAATTTACTAACAACTGAACTGTTGCAGAGATTTCTTCTGTTGTTGCTACCTGACCATTTACATCATTTATTATACCTGACATGGAATTTGATGCATTCATTATATTTTCATTTTTTTGTATATTACTAAGGTCATCATCTAATTTTTTGCTCATTACTGCAAGTTTTGATGCAGTACTTGATATCTTGGCTATGCTTATTTCACTTGCACAAAAAAATATATTCATCTTTTCAGTTAAACTATCAAAAATACTATTTTTCACTTCTACCCTCTTAGATAAGTTCTCCTCTGTCATATCAGCCCCTACAAAATCTTTAATTGCTTTATTTTGCATATACAATAGAAAGTAAATAAATGTTATTAATAAAGCACTTAATACAACTAAAATAACATGATTATCGTAAATTAATTCTATACTTATCGCCAACAAAAATAATATGCCTGGAATTCCTAATATTACCCTTTTCACTCTTATCACCTCATAGTTTTTTTATTGAATCAATCAACTTATTCTTCGAAATTTCTCTCTTTTTTCCTTTAATTGTTTGAGTGAATAGCGACATTTTTATAAGAACTTATAAAAAAATAATATTATATATAATCATAATTTTAATAAAAAAATTAATTAAAAGAATTTTATTTGGTAAAATTGACAATTTAGCCTATAAAAAAAAGACCAATTTTAAAAATCAGTCATTTCTATCCAGATTTGACACACTCCCCCACTAAACTTATACAAAGGGTTTTAAGGGGCTTTTAGATGTAACAATCCAATTGCAAGCTCTATGGCTAAATCCTATACTATTTATATTTTACTTAAAAAAATGTTTATATGTTTTTTTTATTTTTATTAGTCCATTGATGCTTTTAAGTTCTTTTTCAATATTTTTAATTTTATCTTCACTAATTATATTCAAAGAATCATCACCTAATTCTATTGGAATTTCTATTGCTTTATCTCTTGATTTTATTCGAAGATATAAATCTCTGTAGATAATATTATACTGAGTTGAATCTCCACCATAACGACCACTGAATAAAATAGCAGCTCCTCCACCAAATATTCTTTTTACCTCTACCTCTTCTATATTAGCCACTGTATTCCTAAGAATTATTTCATTATCTTTTACAATACATATTTCTCCATCTTCATAATTTATTGCAAAAAATACCCTTCTTAATTTTAGTTCTATTATTTTATCTGCATAAAATTTACTTCTAGAAAGAACTAAGTTTATCATAGGTGATTCCTCCATTTTTATTATAAAATTCTAGTATTTCTTTGTTAATACCCTTCAAATCATCATAATATCTATTTTTTAGGAAGTAATCTATAAAGTAGAAGATATATCTGTTATCACCATTAACTTCTATAAGTTCCTTTGCTTTTTCCCATAAAGTTTTTACAATTATCAAATCTCTTTTATTACACTCTGGTAGAGTTCTTACTAATATATTTCTAAAATACTTTAGTTCCACACTACTATAATCACTAAAATCAAACATTGAACATGCAAAAGTAAGGTATTTTATCATCTCCTTTTTTTTGTTAAGAAAACTTGCTGCTTCACCCCTAACAAAAAAAGATCTAGTATCTAGTATTATAGTTACTCTTTCTTCCAACTCTGCTAATTCTTTATAAATCTTTCTTACTTTACTCTTTTTTTCAAGAGCTCTAAAAAGCTCTAGACCTTGAAGTTTGAAATAAAATTGATAGCTGTATTGATATTTGCTTATATTCTTTTCCAATTTACTATAGGATTTTTTTGCCAAATCAAACATCTTTAAATTTATATATATTTGTAATTTATTATATTCAATTTTTCTCCTTTCATTTTCGTCTGAGATAAGAGCTAACTCCTCCAAATAACTAAGTACTAGGCTAAAATCTCCAATTTCATTAAATAAATCAATAAAGATATCATAGATGTATTTTTTGTAGTAGTCATCTATAAACTCTTTTTCAGAAATAAATAAATCTTGAAATTCTCTAACCCTTTCATACTCTCCAATTACTTTAAATATACTTAAAACATTATAAATAATTTTTGATAAAAGTTCCTTATCTTCTATTTCATTTAAGAAAAAATAGATTTTTCTATATGCTTCATGAGCGAGGATATAATTATTTAATTTCATATAGATAACTGCCAAATAATGATATAATATTGTTTTTTCCTTTATGGAAAAATACGATTCTTCAAGGAAAAATTCATTAACTATAGACTCTAAAGAATTATAATCTAATGAATTAACAAAATAATCATAATAAAAATCATATCTTTTTTTTATTTGGACTTCTACTTCTTCAACTAGCCACTCTTTAGTGATTTTTATATTATATCCTCTTTGTGAAGATATTTTGTTGAAATTTTCAACAAAAAAAATCGCTGTCTCATCACTTAAAGTTCTAGTTCCATTTTCTATAGCGGCAATATATGATTGGGATAAAGTATCTTGTGCTAATTCATTCTGAGTTATTTTATATTCTTTTCTTAGATGACTTATCTTATCTTTAACTTCACGTATCATATCTTCCCTCCTTTACCAGTATAATGATACTATATATTTTCGTAAAAATAAATATATTTTATCTGTAATTTTATTATTCAAATTTTATTTCAAAAAAACTTTCTATCAACTCCTATTTCCCTATTCTAAATGCTAAAATATATATAATTTATAAGATAATAATATTATTTATATTTGTTAAAATTATTATTGACTAATAAAGTTGATTATATTAGAATATACTTGCTGAGAGTGGGGGAGAAATGAAAAAAATAATTGAATGTAAAAGAACATTTAAAGTAACTGACTTATGTCAAATTTGCTTTAATACATCACAAGTAAGTAATATCTATGAGTTACATTTAGGTTTTGAAAATAACTATGGAGAAAATAAACAAAAAATTATACTATGTAGTAAATGTTTAGAAATTTTAAGGGGGCAATTAGGAAATTTAAAATAAAAGTTTTATAAATTTCAATAATCCTAAATTCAAAGACTTTAAGGTCTTTTTTTTTCTACCCTCTTTTTTATTACCTACATTGTCAAATTAAATGCAACAATTGTATATCCCAAGCAAAAAGACCTCATGAGGTCTTTTGTTACTTATTTTTTTTATTTTTTCCCTATATTCTTTAGGTTTATACCTTCTCTTCTTAGACAAATTATTTTTTAACTCAATATGAAATTTCTATTTTTTTGTCACATTTAATTATAAAATGCAGGTTTTAATATAACAAAAAACCTGTAAAATTAGACACTCTTTTTTTAAGTATCCACCTTACAGGTTCCACTATAGATATTATTTCTTTTAAATTTAGGATATTTACCCCTCTATTAAAAAAAGTTTCTAAAGGTAGTATCTAAACTTAAAAATTTTATTGTAAAGCATATTAATTTTTTTGCAATTTTTTTTAAGAATATATTATATTAAAACCCCTTTGATTCACCTCTCACCTAAATAAACTAGAGAGTTTTCTCAAAACAATTCAAATAAAATTTTTACATCTAAAAACCAAAGGGAATTGAGATGTAGAAATTTTATTTGTTAACTTTGTTAATATATCTATATAAAGTAGCTTCAGATGTTTGTAGATGCTCTGAAACTCTCCCAACCGACCCTTTTATAAGAAAAACCCCTTTTTCACTAAGAGTCTGAACTACTTCCATCTTTTCTACATGATCCATTCTGTCAACTGAAACTTTCAGATTATTAATAACTTCTGAAATCATATCTTCCATAATCTCTTCTATACTACTAGAAAAATTTTCATTTACCTCTTCTTTTTCAGCATTTATTTCTATTCCAATAAATTTTCTAAGTTGTTCTTGTAAATCTATATATAAAGAAATATCTGTATTTATACCTAACATACCTACTATCTTCCCAGTATTATCTTTTATAAAATAAGTGGAACCTTTCATTTTTCTACCATTTTTTGTCTTCCCAAAATTATATACATAATCTTTATTTGATTGAGCATTTTCCTTTATCAATTTAAATGATAAATCTGTCAAGGGTCCGCCAACTTTTCTTCCTGTTATCTCCCCATTTCTAATTGCAACTATTGACTCATTTATATTTGTAACATCATGTAAAACAACTTCATGATTTGGTCCTAGTGAATCTGCAATAAAATCTACAAGAGGTATATACATCTTTACTATTTCATTCATTTTAACCTCCTTTATCATCTACCTATGAATATACTATATTTTCAAAAAATATTCAAGAAGAAGCATATTTAATATATTGCTTATTTTATTTTGATTTTGATATGTCTTTAATTTCTTCTTTATTAAAAAAGGGGACTTCTACCTCTACTACTCCTAACACCTTTCATTTACTTCCTAAAGTAAAAAGAATATTAGATAAACATCTTACTATTTAATGGGAATTTGGACCTCATACAACATTTTATTCCTTTTACCATAGTTATGAGATAAGATAATAAAGATAGCATCTCCAATAATTTTGTAACCATTTTCTTTTATCCAATCTAAAAGAACCTCCATAGAGCTTATCCTATCTACTTTATTTCCACTAGATATCATACATGCATATTCACCTTGGGCTAAAATGCAGGGAATAGTTCCATTATAATCCTCCAAAAATATAAAAGCTGAATGAAATTGCATCTTTCCCTTTTCTAGTCCTTTTTGACTAATAATAGCTCCATATCTTTTGTTTTTTATTTTATTATTCCTTTCAGTTAAAAGGTCAAATGATTTGTGTATCTCTTGTATATTAGCAGAGTTTAATATGTTAAAGTCAATTAATCTATCTTTAAAATAGTGTGTGTCAACTTTGTTGAATTTTTCCTTATTTTTAGCTATAAGTATTTCTTCCTCTAATCTTTTTTCAATATTACGAAAAGTTTCTATTTTATCCCTTGCTTTTTTTAGTCCTTTTTGAAAAAAATCAATTGAAGTAAGATTTTTATTGCCATAAAAAAAATCTTTTATCTCATCAAGGCTCATTTCTAAAGAGCTTAGATAATTTATCATCAAAAGTTTGTCAAATTGATCATCTGTATAGTATCTATATGAATTTTTAGGACTAGTATAACTAGGCTTAAACAAATCAATTTTATCATAAAATCTAAGGGTTTGAGTTGTTAAACCATTCTTTTTTGCCATTTCACCTACACTGTAATATACTTTTTCCATTAGTTACTCCAATCAATTACTTTCTTAAACCACATTTTTGCACCTTCAAAATCTTTTTCATTTGGGTGTTTGGCTGCTTCACTCCACCTTTTTACCCTTTCTTCATTAGGAGAATGTGAATGTTCTTTAGGAAGTTTTTTCATCCAATCTATCAATTTTGTATCTATAGCTCCTTGGCATATAAATGTTGAATGAACTTCATTGTTATTTTCAGTAAATATTTTTTTTACTTTCTCAAGGGTTTTCCTTGCATGATTAGAGTCTGGATAAGCTCCAAGAGTTGCAAAAAAGGCTACTCTTTTATTTTTTATCTTTTTTATTAACTTTAAACTTTTACTATCTGCAGTTCCTTTATCCACCCAAAATCCCAAAACAATTAAATTATAATCATCTAGATTAATTTTATTGTCTATAGCTTGTATATCCCAGTTTTCATCAGTTATTGACTTACACACTTCAGCAACTTTTTTTGTATTTCCTGTTATTGATGAATAAACAATTAATTTCTTCATATATCCTCCTTGTTAAATAATTAATAATTAATGAATAAACAATTTTTTTTAATTAGTTTTAAATTTGAAAACTTTGTAAAAATACATCTTAACCCTTTTCCCCTCTAGTTCTACAGGTGAAAATTGCCATTGTTTCAAAGCATTTTCCACTTCCCTTCGAAAGCCGTATTTAGTAATATTATCAAGAAATTTTATTTCTTCTACTTTCCCATTATAACCAACTAAAAATCTTACTTTAATATGAATTTCCTTATGAATTCTAGCTTTTTTAGCTATGCTTGGATATTTTGGATTTGGACTTTCTAAAATTCTATAGCTAATACCTTCTACATCTTGATTTTTTACAATATAATCTCCATTATCACCAAAAATCAACTGTTGACTTTCTACTAAATTATCAATAATAGAGCTTCCTTGTTCTCTTGTAACTTCTTCTTCTATCTCTTCAACAATTTTCCCTTCTACTTCTTCTACTACCTCATCAATACTAGCTTTATCCTTTGTAACTTCTTCTCTTGTTTCTTTTATAATTTCTTCTTTTACTTCTTCAACAATCTCTTCTTTAAGTGGTTTTTCCACTATCTTTTCTTTAATTATTTTCTCAACCTCCCTTTTTTTAGTTAACTCTTTAACAATTTCTTTCTTAACAATTTCTTTCTTAACTGGATTTTTAATAGTTTTCTTCTCAACTAACTTCTCTTTAAATAGTTTTTCTTCTTTTTTCCCAACTTCTTCTATAGCTTTTTTTTGCCACACTTCTTTTTTTTGATTTAAACTTTTTTGAGTATCTACCACTTTTTTTTCCTCTATAAAGGAAAAATTAATAGTTACCTTTTTTTTGTTTATTTTATTTTTTTTCTTATAAACTTCCATTTTAAATGTTGATAATAAAATCACTAAATGTATAAGAAGGGATATAGCAAATGTTTTCAAATTAACCTCCAAACCTTAAAGTTACTTTAATCTTTTTCATATAATTTATCAATAAATTAATATCACACATTTAGTTTGCATGTCAAATTATTTTTATGGAAAATTTTTTGATATTGATTTAAAAAAAACTATAAATTATAATCACATTAATCACTATCTTATTTGATTATCAAAATATATTAGATTAAAAACATTATAGTTACTACAATGTTTTGGGAGGGGAAGTATGAAAGAAATATTTCAATATGGTGGAGCAGTAGTTTATATATTATCATTCTTTTCTATATTAGCCTTATCTCTAGTTTTAGAAAAATTCTTTTATTATTTAAAATATGAAAGGGGAATTAAAAGGGTAACTTTAGATAAAATGGAACAGTTACTTTTAATAGAGGAATATTCAGAAGGGGAACTGAATTGTTTAGAAAAAAATTCAGTAAACAAACTAATAAAATTTTTAATGAATGAATATAAGAGATTAGAACAATGTGATTTTTATTATTTAGAGGAATGTGCTAGAGAATACACACTAAAAACATCTCTAAAACTAGAAAAAAAACTGTGGATATTAAGTATTATAACCAACTTATCTCCACTACTTGGTTTATTTGGAACAGTGACTGGCATGATAGGAGCTTTTAGCCTAATAGCCAAAGCCGGTGTAGGAAACCCAACTCTACTGGCTCATGGAATATCTAAAGCTTTAATCACAACAGCTAGTGGTCTCGCAGTTGCTATGCCTTGTGCAGTATTCTTAAATTACTTTCATAAAAAATCAGAAGAGTTACTTACTATTATGGAAAAATCAAGTGTTGAGTTTATTAATATATTAAGAAGGAATAAAAATGAAATCAAAAAGATTTATAACAAATAGCAAAAAAGAATATTTAATGGATTTAACTCCCCTTATAGATGTTGTATTTTTGCTTTTAATCTTTTTTATGGTTGCAACAACATTTAATGAATTTTCATCTTTAAATCTTGAACTACCTAAAAGTAAAAATACTAAACAAACTAGTAATGAAATGGAAGTTGTTAAAGTAATTGTAGATAAAAATTCAAAAATACTAATTGTAACTAAACTAGGTGGTATTGAAGATAGAGTAGAAGTAGAGGAAGAATATTTGAAAGATAGCTTAGCAGAGATATTAGTTAATAGAGAAAAGGAAGGAGTTAGTTTAATAGCTCATCAAGATTTAAATTATGGAATGATAGTAGGTTTGATAGAATCAATCAAAGAAGCTGGTGCAAACAATTTGAAAATAAAAACAGAACAAAGGGAGGATTAATAATGTCAAAGGATTTAGTAAAAGTTATGGAGAATATGAAGAATTTTAAAGAAAGTAGAGGTTCAGTAATATTAGCAACAATAGGCACCAATGGGAAACCACTTGCATCATATAGTCCCCATGTGGAATTAGATGGATTTATATACCTATACCTAAGCCACTTGGTAAAACATAAGGAAAATATCCTTAATAATAGTGCTACAAGTGTATATTTTATCGAAGATGAAAAAGATGCAAAAATGATAGCAATAAGAGAAAGAGTTACATATGAAGGACAAGGGAGGGAAGTAACAGACGAGGAACTTAAAAAAAAGGTTAAATCACTATTTATAAAAAAACATGGAGAAATATATGAAAATTTACCTGATACACATGGTTTTTCACTTATTGAAATTAAGCTAGGCTTAGGTAGGTATGTATTTGGATTTGGTAACGCCTATGAAATAGATGGTTGCAAGATAAAACACTTAACAAATTAGGAGGAATGATGAAAAAGAAAGCGATTATAATTGGAAGTTTATTGGCAGTATTTGCATATGCCGATGACCTTAACTTGGTAAAAGAAGTTTTTTTACAAGAAAGTATAATTACTACAACTGGATTCCAAGAGGATATGAAAAGTATAACTAATAACGTAGAAGTTATTACTGCAGAAGATATTGAAGAACATAATTACAAAAGTGTAACGGAAGTTCTTCAAAATTCTTCAAATATAAAAATTGATTATGACGTATTTGGTCTAATTGTAGACATGAGAGGACAAGGAAATAGAGCAAAAGCAAATGTACAAATATTAGTAGATGGAGTAAATATAAATCCCCTTGATAGAAATCATGGAGTTTTACCCCTAGATGCTATCAATATAAGTAGTATTGAGCGTATAGAGATAATTCCCGGAGGAGGTTCTATTCTATATGGTAGTGGAACTAGTGGTGGAGTAATTAATATTATTACTAAAAATATAATAAATTCTGAATTTAATAATAGTGTCAACTTTGAGTCTGGTTCATATGGTAGAAGAGGCTTAACTACTTCTGTTGGTACTAAGTTTAATGAAAAATTAGCATTACAGTTTGACTATAGTAGAAATAAAGAAAAGGGATATAGAAAATATAATAAAAGCCAATCTGATTATTTTAGTTTTATTAATAAATATCAAATTTCTGAAAAACAAGATTTAAGTTTTAAGTATTCAAGATTTGAAAGCAAAGATTCTTATCCAAATATGTTAACCAAAGAACAATTAGATAAAGATAGACAAGGGGCAAATCTAAAACCTGAAAACAATACAAACTCTGATAATAAAAGAAATGAGTACTCATTAGTTTATAATAATAACATAAGTAAAGCTATTAAGTTTACATTAAATACAAGTTATCAAGAAAGTGAAAATAACGTATTAAGTAACGGAGCATATGCTTCAAAATCTTTATTTACAGATAAAAAATTTGTATTTAAGCCTAAGGTAAATTTTGCTTATGGACATGGAAGTAGCTTAATTTTAGGATATGATTACTTAAATAATAATGGGCTAAGAGATGGGAAATATATTAATCCTGCTCGGTCAATGATGTCTAACGCTTGTGACATGAATAAAAAAAGTAATAGCTTTTTTGCTTTGAATAGATATAAATTGGGCAAGCTAGAGTTAACTCAAGGATTAAGGTATGAATTGGCAAATTATAATATTTCTAGATTGGACTATAAAGAAAAGGAAACATATAATTACAGTAAAGAATTAGATGGTACTGCTATTGAGCTAGCAGCAAACTACTTATATTCAAATAGTGGAAATATCTATGCTAAATGGGAAAATTCATATGTATTACCTGCACCAAATGAAATGGTAGATAATCAAGGTAGAGGAGTCTTTCTTCTTAATAATCTCAAGCCAGAAAGCTTTAGCACTTTTGAATTAGGTCTTAGTGACTATATAGGTAATACTTTAATAAAGGGAGCTACTTATTATACAATTACTAAAGATGAAATAAATGTAGAAATGGTAGGTCATCGTACTTGGAAATACTATAATATTGCAGAAACTACTAGGTATGGAGTAGAAATAAATGCTAGTCATAACTTTGGTTCTTTAACAGTATCAGAAGAAATTACTTATATTAACGCAACTATAACTAAAGGAAAAAATGATGGAAAGAAAGTTCCTAAAGTACCAAAAACAAGTGCAAATATAGATATAAAGTATGATTTTACAGATAGTTTTAATACTATTTTGTCTATGAACTACAAGGGTTCATACTATTTAGATAGTAAAAATAAAAGTGGTTTAGTAAATAATCACTTTGTAACTGATTTAGTTTCTAACTATACATTTGAAAATGGGCTGAGAGTATATGGTGGAATAAAAAACTTGTTTGATGAAAATTACTACAACTCTATTTCATATAGTGAAGAGGGGAGTTTATATAATCCAGCCTCTGAAAGAAACTACTTTGTAGGATTTAAACATAACTTTTAAGGAGAAAAAATGAAGAGATTGATTATACCAACATTGATAGTATTAGCAGTAATAGTCGCAGTATTTTCACTACGTCTAGGCAGTGTTCAACTTAGTTTAGCAGAAGTAATAAGTGGGCTAAAGGATAGAGGAGATGCTTATATTGGAACTATAGTATTTGATATTCGATTACCTAGAATAATTATGGCTCTATTGATAGGAATGATGCTAGCATCTAGTGGAGTAGTGGTACAAGCTTTGTTTCAAAATCCATTAGCAGACCCATATATTATTGGTATTGCAGCAAGTGCTACCTTTGGAGCAGTATTAGCATATCTATTTAATTTATCAAACTTCTATTATGGAATATTTGCATTTGTTTCATGCTTAATAAGCTCATTTGTAATATTTAACTTAGCTAGTAGTGGAAGAAAAGTACATGTAACCACACTGCTCATAATTGGTATTGCAATCTCCTCTTTTTTAGGAGCATTTACATCATTTGCCATGTACTATATTGGTGAAGATTCATTTAAAATAACTATGTGGACCATGGGTTATTTAGGAGGTGCCACTTGGGAAAAAGTAGGTATATTATTGGTTCCACTAGTTATTTCACTTATCTATTTTTATAAAGTAAGAACAGAGTTAGACGCTTTGTTAAATGGAGATGAAGAAGCTCATGCTCTTGGAGTAGAAGTAGATAAATTAAAAAAATCATTATTAGTAGTTTCCTCTCTCATTGTTGCATTCTCAGTAGCTTTTAGTGGTATGATAGGTTTTATAGGCCTAATAGTACCCCATGCTTTTAGGATGATAATAGGAGGAAGCAATGGAAAACTTATACCTAGTGCAACTATAGGAGGAGGTTTATTTCTTCTCATGTGCGATACTATAGCTAGGACTCTATTAGCACCTATAGAGATACCTATAGGAGTGATTACAGCATTTTTAGGATCACCATTCTTTATCTACTTAGCTTTTAAAGCAAAAAGAGGAGGATTATTGTAATGGAGATTTACAAAATTGAAAAACTTACTTATAACATTAAAGATGAAAAAATACTGGATAATATTACCTTTAGTGTAGCTAAAGGGGAACTAATTGGCATATTAGGGCCAAATGGTAGTGGAAAATCAACACTCTTAAAAACTTTATTAAACTACCTCAAAAAAAATAAAGGTATAGTTAAAGTAGAAGGAAAAGAGATTGAATCATATAAAGCCAAAGAACTAGCTAGAATAAATGCTTTTGTTCCACAGAAACCTAGACTAACTATGTCCCTATCTACCTATGATTTTGTATTATTAGGAAGGTTGCCACATATAAAAAATGCCTTTAGCTCATATACCAATGTCGATTATGACTATGTTAATAAAATACTAAAAATACTTAAACTAGAAAGATTTAAAGATAGAGATGTGCAGAGTCTCTCTGGTGGAGAGTTTCAAAGAGTACTTTTAGCTAGGGCTTTAGCACAAAAGCCCAGAATTTTATTTCTTGATGAAGCTACTTCCGCTATGGATATGAACTACGCACTTAATATGATGAATTTATTAGAAAAACTGGTAAAAAACCATAATTTGACAGCCATAACTGTAATGCATGACCTAAATCTAGCTGGTCTTTATTGCGATAAAATTGTATTCTTAAAGGATGGAAGGGTAAAATATTTTGGAAGTGTCAAAGATTTGTTTACTAAAGATATACTGAAGGAAATATATGGATTTACATGTAATATTATAGAAAATAGTCACGGACGTCCATCAATAATACCGCTAAAGGGAGAGTAAATGTTTACTACTAGATTAAAGTCTCACTATAATGCTAGTGGACTTGTTGATAGATATATAAAGAAAGATTAGATAAAAGGAGAGTTTAATAATGATTAAAAAGTTGTTAATATTTGTATTTATATTTTTTAGCCTTTTTGCCAAAGATTATAAGCGTATAGTAATCCTCAATCCAGCAGCTACCGAAACTGTATATATGTTAGGTGGACAGGAGAGAATAGTTGCAATAGCTAATTCGACTATGACACCCATAGTTCCAGTTGAAAAGACTAGAGAGTTACCCAATGTAGGAACTTTATTAAAACCAAGTTTAGAGCAAATTATATCATACAAACCAGATATAGTTATTGTAGGAAATTTTCATACTAAAATCCTAGATTCCCTTGATAAATTTAATATTCCTTATATTATCCTCAAAGCAGATAGCTTAACAACTATGTTAGATAATATATTACTATTGGGTGAGATAGTAGGTAGAGAGGTAGAAGCAAAAAAATTATATAAGGACAGTTATGCAAGACTTGATAGTTTAAAGAAAAGCCTTGAAGAAAAACCATTAAATTTAAAGGGAACATTTATCTATAACTCATCGCCACTTATGGCTTTTTCTGGCAAATCTGTACAAAGTGAGATATTAACTTCTTTAGGTGTAAAGGATTTGGCAAAGAATTTAACTGGTCAAAGACCTATCTTAAGTCCAGAATATATTTTAAAGGAAGACCCAGATTTTTTGATTGGAATAATGGGAATAAAATCTATGGATGATTTAATAAGAAGCAATGAGTATTTAACAAAAACTAAAGCTGGAAAAGAGAAAAATATATATATATTAAACTCAAATAGACTGCTTAGAATGTCACCACATATTATTGATGAAATTGAAGAAATTCATAGATTTTTAAGTGGAATACAATAGAATTTCCCTTTATAAATTTAAATTTAAAACAATTAATATAAAATCACTTTAAAGGTAAAAACTTTTATAGAATTTAAAAGTCGAAAGAGACTAACCAAAAGATAGAAGCAAATAAAAGTCCTTTTTAAGGAAATTATATTTGTCTATAAAAGGCTTAGTCTCTCTTTTTTACACTCTTCTACTTATAAACTTCCTAATTTCAGCAAATGCCATAGGTAGCAAAGCAAAGATAAATACTAGTTGTAAATTTTCACCATTTAACCAATTAGCTTCAAATATATGTGCTAGGAAGGGAATATATAAAATTGCCATTAATAAACCAAAACCAATAGCTACTCCACCTAACATAAACTTATTTCCTACTATGGAACTTTTAAATATACTACCACTGCTACGTAGATTAAATCCATGAAATAATCTAGCAAGAACCAAAGTGCTAAAAGCCATAGTTCTAGCTATTTTTTCAGAGTATTTAAGTCCTGCATAAAAAGATAAAATAATCATTGTAGCTATAAAGATACCATCTAAAATTATATTAGTAACAATTTTTTTATTAAATAAACCTTCATTTTTATCTACTACTTTTCTCTTCATAATATTACTTTCACCCTTTTCAAAAGCAAAAGCTATAGCAGGTAAACTATCTGTAGCAAGATTTACAAATAATAATTGTACTGGTAAAAATGCTTCTGTGCCTTTAAATATCGAAAAATAAAGTACTGCTAAAACTCCAGATAAATTTCCAGTTAATAAAAAACTAATAGACTTCTTTATATTATCTAAGATTACACGACCACTTTCTACTGCTTTAACTATAGTTGAAAAGTTGTCATCTTGAAGTATCATACTTGCAGCATCTTTTGATACTTCTGTACCAGTAATCCCCATGGCAATACCAATATCAGCTTGTTTAAGAGCTGGAGCATCATTTACTCCATCACCAGTCATGGCAACAACATAATTATTCTCTTGCCATGCTCTTACTATTCTTATTTTATGTTCTGGAGAAACTCTTGCATAAACACTTATATTCTTTACTTTTTTACAAAGTTCTTCATCAGAAATCTTATCAAGTTTTACCCCTTCTATTCCAGCTTCTCCATCTTTCATTATTCCAAGCTCTTTTGCAATAGCACTTGCAGTAACTAGATGGTCTCCAGTAATCATCACCGTTCTAATATCTGCATCTCTACATCTACTAACAGCACTTTTAACTTCTACCCTTGGTGGATCTATCATCCCAGTTAATCCAACAAATGTAAGATTATATTCATCTTCAAATTTAATTTCCCTCTCGCTACCTATTATTTTGTATCCATAAGCAAGCACTCTAAGGGCTTTTTCAGAAAAATTTTGATTTTCCCTGTGAATTTCATCTATTTTTTCCCTAGTTAATTCAAATTCTTCATTATTCATTAAATATTTTTTACTTCTACCTACTAATACATCTGGGGCTCCTTTAGTAAACATTACCCATTCCCCATCTATATTATGAAGGGTGCTCATTAATTTCCTATCTGAATCAAAACTTAATTCTCCCCTTCTAGGAGTCTCTTTATTAAACTCCTCTAAGTCAATCTCAAACTTTCTACCAAAATGAAGTAAAGCAGTTTCAGTAGGGTCACCAATTTCTTTTCCATCTTTTGTAATACTAGCGTCATTACAAAGTAACATTACATCTAGCATCGTTTCTATTGTTGAATCTAAATTGTCCTTTGTTAGTTTATCAAAATCAATATTTTTATTAAAATTAAAATAATCAACTACAGTCATCTTATTTTGAGTTAAGGTTCCTGTTTTATCTGAACAAATAACTCCAGCACTTCCCAGAGCTTCTACAACAGGAAGTTTTTTTACAACTGCATTTTCTTTTGCCATTTTATTTGTTCCTATTGCAAGGGAGATAGTAACAATGCTCGCAAGAGCTTCTGGTACAGCAGCTACTGCAAGAGCTACTGCAAACATAAAAGCATTTACAATAGATTTTCCATTAAAAATACTAACACCAAATACAATTATACAAATAATAATTACAGCAATAGATAAAATTTTTCCAAATTCATCTAATTTTTTCTGAATAGGAGTTTTTCTTTCTTTTGCTTCTTTTATTAACGTAGCAATCTTTCCAAGCTCCGTATTAAAACCAGTATTAGTAACAACAAAAGTACCCCTTCCATATGTTACATAACTACCTGAATAAACCATATTTATCCTATCACCTAGGGGTAATTCTTTTTCTTCTAATTTTTCTTTTTGCTTTATAATACTAGTTCCTTCTCCTGTAAGTGCAGCTTCAGCAACTTGCAAATTATAGCTCTCAGTAATCCGTCCATCTGCTCCTATAAAATCACCAGCATCTAACATTACTATATCACCAGGAAGTAACTCCCTTGACATAACTTCTATTTTTTCACCATTTCTAAGCACTTTTGCATGGGGACTTGCCATACTTTTGAGAGCTTTGAGACTGTTTACAGCTTTTTTTTGTTGTACTACACCCAAAATTGCATTAAGTGTTAAAACAACTATTATAGTAACTGCACTTTTCCCTTCACCAATAAAAATACTCACTATAGCAGTACCTAATAATAATAAAACAATAAAGTCTTTAAACTGTTCTAAGATAATCTCAAATAAAGATTTTTCCTCTTTATCACCCAATTCATTATATCCATACTTTTCTCTTCTAAGCTCAATTTGATCTAAATTTAAGCCTTCAATACTACTTTCTAGTTCTTTAATTACCTCTTCATGCGATTTGTTATACATTGTCCCCTCCTTGTTACCAATTATATAACATTTGTCAAAGTTTTAAAAGATTTTTTTATATTTTTAAATTATATTATTAGAATTTATTTTAAATTTTTTAATAAAAAAAAATACAACTTCTTTTTTAAATTTAATTCTAAACTTAAAAACTAACCAACTAATACTTAGGATATATTTTAAACTTTAAAGCTTTATTGATTTTCATAGTTAATCTCCTTTTCATTAAAATTGTACACTATATTAATTTTTTTGTAGAAATTTTTTTTACACTATCAACTAAATTACAAAAATGAAATTTGACAAATGCAATAATTTGAGGTAATCTTTTTTTAGATGAAGAATTAAAAAAGAAGGAAAAGATGTTTAATGTCTATGAGTTATATGAGTTAAAAGTAAAACACTATTTGCTTATAAATTTATACTTCCTTGGAAAAAATATAAAAATATTGAATTTATTAGACTAGAACAAAAGAAACAAACTAAAAACCTTTATATAAGCCTATAGTGTATTCATTTATTTTTAATGTATTAATAAATAACATAAAATATTTTTGAATGTGCACTTTAGGAAATGAAACTGGAGCTATT
Source organism: uncultured Fusobacteriaceae bacterium (assembly GCA_964517235.1). Classification (GTDB taxonomy): domain Bacteria; phylum Fusobacteriota; class Fusobacteriia; order Fusobacteriales; family Fusobacteriaceae; genus CAZFBB01. The sequence goes on along the minus strand of CAZFBB010000043.1, from coordinate 1,720 downwards.
ATTAATTGATGAATAATATAGAATGTTTTTAAATTGTTCTATTTCATCAAGAATATTTTCAGAAGTGGGTTAATGAGTAACATAAAATTTTTTTTAATGTGTACTTTAGGAAATGAAGCTGGGGCTATTACTAATTGATGAATATCACAGAATGTTTTTAGCCCCTTGTCATCTTCAAATCTTCTTTAATTCTTCCTATATTTAACAAATCTCTTCATTTTTATAAATAGGTCTAAAAAAGTATATTGTCTATAAAGTTTTTTTCAGCTTTTACTATTTTTACTATGTCGACTCAAATAATCGACTTTATTGCAATTTATATCTTTTTTCTGAAAAAAACCTAGTAGATATTATTACAAAAAATAATATAATTATTATCTTTCTAATATTATCTCTCTCTTTACTTCCTTTATTAATTTAACAACTAAATCACTTCCTAATAAACATCCTTGACGTGGAAGCAACTTAGTAGCTTCTAAACCTTTGACAACTTTTAGATTCTGCAATTCCAAAATTGCTTTTAATTTATGACATAATTGAACTTCACCTTCAGCACTAAATTGCGCTGCTTGCTTCAAATAATAAATATATTCTTCTTTAGTACCCATTTCTTTGTATATTTGTGCAACTTCATAAAACAAAACATTTTTTAAACCTGTTTCTACCCCACTTAAAAAAAATAAAAGTTTGTCTATATTCTCCCTTGTTTCATCAACATTACCTCTTTTCAAACTATACTTGGCATATGTTAAATATATTTTTGCTTCATCTCTAGGGGTCAAATATAAACCAGATTTTTGGAGCTCTCTACAAATCTCTAAAGCTCTATCATCTTCCAACATAGTATAAATATAAACTAAAAATAACTTTGATATATTACTTCTATTTTCCTTTAGTAGCTCAATACCCTTCCAATACTTTCCTATTTCTGAATATGCTTTTCCTACATTAAACCTTATCTTTTCCAAGTATAACTTTAAAGCCCTTCGTGGTTTAACCTCTTCAAAGGTAGTTATTAACTCTTCAAATTTACCATTTATAGACAAAGAAGCTAGATAAAAATGATACAAATACTCTTCTTTGAAAGGAATAAAGGTCATTAATTCCTTTAATTTCTCCTTAGTTCCAATAATCCCTTCAATTAACTCATATTTTTCAGATTCTACCGAACTTTCTACCATTTTAATTAACATAGTATTAACCTCTTCTTGTAACTTACTATTCTTTTTTAGAATATTAATAGCTTTGTCAACTTTAGTTAATCTTGTATATGCCCTTACTACATTAGATTTTATTTTTTCTTCATACAATTTCAAGTTTTTATTTACTTTAACCTCTTCAAAGATAGTTATCAACTCTTCAAATTTACCATTTGTAGATAAAGAAACCAAATAAAAATAATACAAATACTCTTCTTTGAGAGGAATAAATGCCATTAATTCCTTTAATTTTTCCTTAGTTCCAATAACTCTCTCAATCAGCTCATATTTTTTAACTTCTGCCAATTCCTCTACTATTCTAATTAACATAATATTAACTTCCTCTTTTGAATAGGTACAATTTGCTTTAGTCATAAAATAATTAATCTTTTCTTCTATATTTTCCTTACTTAAACCGTTGCAAAACAAAAAAACTTCTTCATTCAACTTTACCAACTCCCCCACTATAACTTTAGTTACATAATTATACTTTTTAAAAAAAGTCTTTTCAACTTTCAATA
>CAZFBB010000042.1:0-20816 GCA_964517235.1 uncultured Fusobacteriaceae bacterium | reverse complement strand
GAGGGAGATATAGAAATAACCATAAATCTTAGTAAACCAGAAAAAGATCCAAAAGAGATAGCTAAAGCTAAAGATATAAGAAGGAGTAGTTATCCTAAATGTTTGCTGTGCAAAGAAAATTCAGGTTATAAAGGAAGAATTAACCATCCTGGAAGAAAGAATCATAGAATTATACCTGTAGAGTTGGGAAAAGAAGAGTGGTACCTTCAATATTCACCTTATTCATACTATAATGAACATGCAATAATTTTTAGTAGTGAACATAAAGAGATGAAGATATCAAAAGAATCTTTTAGGAAATTACTTGATTTTGTAGAGATATTTCCACATTATTTTGTAGGAAGTAATGCTGATTTACCAATAGTTGGAGGTAGTATACTTAGTCATGATCATTTTCAAGGGGGAAGATATGAGTTTCCCATGGCAAAAGCTTCTATTGTAGAAAAAATAGATTTTGGAATGAGTGTTTCTGGTGGTATAGTAGACTGGTATATGTCTGTTGTTAGGTTGGAAAGTAAGGATAAAGATAAACTTTTAGAAGTAGCAGATAAAATCCTTTCTAAATGGAAGAATTATACAGATGAAAAGATAGAGATATACTCTCATACAGAAGATACATCACACAATACAATAACTCCCATTGTGAGAAAAAGAGGAGAAAAGTTTGAAATAGACTTGGTACTTAGAAATAATAGAACAAGCAAAGTCCATCCTATGGGAATATATCACCCTCATAATGAGTATCATCATATTAAAAAAGAGAATATAGGGCTAATTGAAGTTATGGGCTTAGCAGTATTACCAGGTAGGTTAAAAGATGAATTAATAGAGTTAGAAGCTTATATAAACAAAGATGAAATAGAAAAGATAAGTAAGAATAAAAATCTTTCAAAACATTATAATTGGATAGATAGTATTAAAGATAAATTTATTGGTGCAAATACCAGAGAAGTTTTGGAAAGAGAAATTGGAGAAGTTTTTGCAAAAGTATTAGAGTGTTCAGCTGTATTTAAAAGGAATACAGATGAGGGTAGAAGAGCATTTGAAGAATTTGTAAAAGGAATAAAGTAAATAAAAAATATTGGTAGAAAGAGAGTTTGTCTTATGTAATGTATGTGAAAGAGACGGATACTTTAGATTCTTTTACTAGAACATTTGTTTAGGATTCTTTGATAGGAGTAATATAGAATAATGTATTTTATATATAAAAATAATATTCAATATTAGAATAGTAAAAACTTTTGGGAGAATATAGATAAAAATAAGAGGCTGATTCAAATTAAAATGGAACCTATATCAAGTACAACTTAATAAAGAGATTCTTTATGATAGTGATAAAAGATGATTTCTATGTTGAACAGAAGTCATCTTTTTTAAATTCCATTGATAACTATAGTTATTGTAGTAGTTCATATAACTATCTACTTCTTTCTCTACTTCTGCAATGCTATTAGATTTTTTTAATTTTAACTCATTTATAATTACTAATAAATATGCTCTTTTATTTTCACCTATTTTTTGCCTCTTCTAACTTTTTTAGTGATTCATTCTCCATTTCAAGTAGTATAACTTTTTATTCTAATCTTTTATGCTTGGATAATTCTTTATTAGATGGCTTTTTCTACTTCTTTTTTCTAATATTTTTCTTTCTTTTTCAGAAAAGTATCTTCTATTCATACCTACTCTGTTCATGATTAATAGTCTAATTTTAGAAGAACAAAAGACCTGTAAAGATTGGACTCTTTTATTAAGTGTTCACTTTACAGGTTCCATTATATTTGAGTTATCCTCTTAGATTAATTCTTCAAAAATACCTACAATTGCATCCATGTCCTCTTCTGTTAAATCATAAAAATCAACAGAATTTATAAAAGCATCTACTATAACTTTAGAAACTCTATTAAAAGTTTCAAAAACTTCCTCTTCTCCATTATTAGAAAGAACTATTGCAGTAATAAATTCTTTATACCTTACTTCATCAAGGGTAAGTGCAATCTTTTTTTCCTTGAGTTTATTTTCTCTTTCTTCCTTTAAACTTTTCATCAGCTCTACCATACTTAATCTAGACATATTATCACCCCGTAACTATTTTAATAATTTATACAAGATAAATTTATATATCCTTCTTAAAAGCTAACTTTCCTAAAGTGCTATTTAATTCGAGAGTGTTAAAACTTCTAGTTACAGCAACATAAAGAATATTACATTCTTCTTTGAACCACTTATAAAGTTCATCAGCTTTAAGTATTAATTTTTCACTTTTATTTTCTGCTCCATTTTCATGAGCTTCAGAAGCTTTCTCTTGAAGTTTTTTAATACGTTCACGAATTTTTGGTATATCTACAAAATCGTCAGCAAGGATAATATCACTGTATTCGAGGCCTTTTGAAGCATGAACAGTACTTAATACTACATCTGCTCCACTAAAAGTGGTTATGTTTTTTTCCAATTTATCAAGGTGTAAAATTGTTTCTTCTTTGTATTTATCTACAACTTTTACAGCAATTTTTACTTCTACCTCTTCTATACCATCCTCTTCAACATGGAATTTTAGAGAATCAAAGTCCATATATTCCTTTAAAACAGGGTGTTTTATGTTTTTAGTATCTCTAATAAACAAAGCATAAACTTCTTTCAATATATCGAAGCTAACTTTACTATTAAAATAAAATTTTTGATGCATATTATTAACAGCATATTCAAACAAAGTAGCATTTGTACGGGCAAGATAGGTAAATTGTTTATTTCTATCTACTTTGTTAGTTAGTTTTTGTTTTTTGTTTAAACCCTTCATTTCAAGGAATAATTCCTCTTTACAATTGACTATATAATTTGCCATATTTGCAGTATTAGTACCTATACGGAAAGAATTTGTAAGAGACAGTTTTTTTGCTTTATCTAATTTTTCAAAGATTTCCATAGCATTAATGGCACCACGCCAAGCATATATTGCTTGATTGTGATCTCCAACGATTATCCTTCTTGCATTAGGAAATTTTTCATTCATAATACTTAGCATAATTTCATTAGTATCTTGAGCTTCATCAAGAAGAACTATATCATAAATATCCTCTATTTTGTTACTAAGTTGAAAGTATTTTAGATAAAAGTCATGAGTCATTTTAATACTTTTATTTTCCATACCCTGCCAAATTTTTTCCATATGTTCAATAGTCATATTTACACTAGAATTTTTTACATATGTTTTCAACTTAGGAATAAGGTCATCTTTTTCCCAATTTACAAAATCTTCAATCGTTTTTTTTGAAGATTGCAGAAATTTCTTATAATGTGCATAAAGGATTCTTAAATATCCTCTTCTACCTGGACTATTTCCCCAATCAAAATAGTTGGCAATATCAATGTAGCTAACATTTCCAATTTGATTCATACGTCCAAAGTGTCTATAGGCAAGTCCATGACCAGTTTTAACTTGAACATGATAAAAGCCATATTTATTTACCTTTTCTTCAGCTTCTTTTTTCATAGAGGAATTAAATACTATATACAAAATTTTACTTTTTTTGTTTGTTTTCATTACTCCAAGTAATGTAGATGTTTTACCAGAACCTGCACAGGCATTTACTACTAATAAATCTTCATTATTTTTAATTATATCTTTTTGTTCTTGAGTCCAAGACATCTTTAGCCACCTTTACATAAGTACTTCAAATATTTTAACAACAAATCTTCTTTTTTGCAATGTTTTAGAAAGAAAGTATTAATATTTTTGAATATTTGGTAAAAATTTGATAAAATAGAGGAAATGCATAATTGTGGCATTATATATTAGATAGTGAGAGGTGTTATTATGAAGAGATTATTATTATTTATATTATTAAGTTTTTCCTTGTTTTCAGGTGATTTTAGAGATGTAAGTTGGGGTATGAGTAGAGAAGATGTTTTTACTTTGGAAATTTTGAACAAAGTTGTTTATGAGGAAAAAAAATTTACTCGGAAGTTTAAAACGTATAAAGGAAATATGGAATATATTTATGCTATTGATGAATACAGCTTTTATGATGAAATTGAGTCATTAGGGAATTTTAAAGTAACTTTTGTTTTTTTAGAGGATAAATTAATAAAAACAAAGTATGAACAAGAGCTATCAACAACTGAAAAGGGCTATGAAAGAATGAAAAAGTATTTAGTTTGGAAGTATGGGTCTAATTATGAAATGTATGGATTTGAAGATAATTTTGTATGGAAAACAGATAGGAGCAAAATTATTCTTGATTTGATACCAAATAGATATTATACAGTAGAATATTACGCTAATACAAAAGGTATGGTAGACTATATTTATAATATAGAAAATGCTAAAGAATTTCAAAAGTCTATTGGAACAGAGTATGAAGAGTTTAATAGTGTAAAAGATAAAATCTAGCCTTAAGCTAGATTTTTTTAAAGAACTCGAATTGTTGATTTAAATTGGGAAATAACATATGCTAAATATATAGGCAGTAGAAGGTAATGTTTCTTACTCTTACTTTATTCAAAAGAATGACATTAATTTCATTTCAAAATTAAAGCAAAATTATTTTATTTAGCTCCCTCTTAGGAGTTTACCTAAGAGCATAGGGCTATTCATTTAAAATCAAGTAAAATTATTGCTTATTTAAATATAATATAAATTATTCAACTAAGTATTAAATCTATAAATGTCATAAATCTGTATTAAAAAGAAATAAGTTAAATTTATAATAACTTTTCTATATAATTTTTTAATTTAAGAGGGTTTGTTGTAGGTGCAATTCTTTTTATAACATTTCCTTTTTTATCTACCAAAAATTTTGTAAAATTCCATTTAATTTTTTCTCCAAATACTCCTTTTTTTTCTTTTTTAAGATATTTGAAAAGTTCGTGAGTTTTTTCTCCATTTACATCAATTTTATCAAAAATATTAAATGTTACTCCATAGTTTAATTGACAAAAATCACTTATTTCTTTACCTTCATTTGGTTCTTGATGAGCAAATTGGTTACAGGGAAAACCTAGTATTTCAAATCCTTTTTCTTTATATTCTTTGTATAAAATTTCAAGAGCTTTAAATTGTGGAGTTAAACCACATTTACTAGCAGTATTAACAATGAGAAGAACTTTTCCCCTATATCTTTCTAAACTAATATCCTTTTTATTAATGTCTTTTACGTTTATATTATAAATGCTCATAATATCTCCCTTCTCAAATTATGTATAACTTAATTTTTCAAAATTATTTTATATTTGGAATAATATTTTGTCAATGAAAAATTGTTTTTACCCTATAAAATGTTATACAATCTTTACATAGAAAACCTCTTTTAGGAGGGGATAATATGAAATTTTTAATGGTTTTTTTTATCCTCTTTAAATTTACAAATTCTCAAGTATTTGAATTAGGTGAAAATGAGAAAAGATATAATATGAGGCTATCATATGGAGAAGCTCTTTATTCAGCTATGGGTCAGATTATACTTGAAGGTCAAATTGATAGAGATTTACAAGAGGGTAAATTTATAGGTATTGAAGTTGAAAAATATATAGAAAGGGATAAATATAGGAAATCATTTGATTTTGGAGTGCAAGGAGGTTTGTTTTGGCATAAACAAGATATATTAGTCAATAAGTATTTAGAACCATATAATTTGAAGGGAAAAGATATTTTTCAATTTAATCTTGGATTAAAAATAACATTTAAAAATTTTCCTTGGAAAAAATATGTAAAAACTAAATTTACTTTGGTAGAAGGTTTATCATATACAACAAGTATACTTGATATAGAGAGGCAAAATATAAATAAAAAAACATTGAATTCAAAGAGTAAACTACTTAATTATCTTGAATTTACTTTGGCTTTTGATATAAAAACTATGTTCAATTTGGAGGGGAAAGGAGTAGAAGATACTTATATTGGAATTGGAATAAGTCACAGATCAGGTATATTTGGTACTTTTAATAATGTTGATGGAGGCTCTAATTTTTTAATATTTTTTATAGAAAAAGAAATCTGAAACACCTAGATAATTCTAGGTGTTTTAAATTTATATTATAATACCAAAAATAATAAAGATTAATCCCACTATTGTTGATAACAAAATTTTTTCTTTTATAATTAAGGCTAAAAATAACAAAGATGTAAATGGACCTAAATAACTATATTTTACTAATTTTTCTTTTTGGTCAATAAGTTCTAAGCCTTTTGACCAAAACAAAAATGTTATTCCCATTTCAAATGCCCCAATATACACACAAGCTAAAATAGCTTTTAAATTAAATATCAATTGCCCCTTTGTAAAGATAAAATAAATAAGAATAAAGACTAAGCCAACTAAAAAATTACTAGTCATCTTTATGATACCCTCTCTATTATCTTTACTATTATAAATCCAATATAGTGCCCATAATACTGAACTAGAAAGAGCTAAAATAGTTCCTTTTATATTTGTAACTTGAAAAGAAGTAAAATTCCCCTTTAGTGAAATTATAATAACACCTAAAAAACTGATAGAAATACCTATAAATCTTCTACTCTCAATTTTCTCTCCCAATATTATATAAGATAATAAAGTTAACATTAAAGGCCAAGTATAGTTTAAAGGTTGAGCTTCTTGAGCAGGTATTAAGTTATATGCTCCAAATAAAATAAGATAATATAAAAATGGATTGATAAAGCCTAGTAGAAGTGAGTTTTTTATTAAATTTTTACTGTTATTAAAAAAATCCTTAGTTTTTCTCATAATTATCATAGTTATAAACAAGATAAAAAAAGAAGAGAGTGTTGAATAAAGAAGCATAGTTGAAACAGGTAGATAAGCTAAAGCTATCTTAAATGCCGTTGCAACAGTTGACCATAATAATATAGCAATAAATCCATAGATAAAAGCTAGTTTGTTATTTTTCATAATCCTCCTAAAAAAAAATATGATTAACAAAAAACTGAGTGGCTTTATGGGAGCCACTCTGAGAGATGATGAGTAAATATATCATATTTACTATCGAGGTAATCTTATCATAATTCATAGTCATAGTCAATACTTTGGTAAAATTTTTCCTGATAATACTGACTTTCTTAAAGATAGCCTAAATTATCTTATCTGACCATTTCCTTCGATTATATATTTTTCACTTGTAAGAGCTCTTAAGCCCATAGGACCTCTTACGTGAAGTTTTTGAGTGCTTATCCCTATTTCTCCACCAAAACCAAACTCTCCACCATCGGTAAATCTCGTACTTGCATTGACATATACACAAGCAGAATCAATATCTCTAGTAAATTCTTTAGCATTTTCTATATTTTCTGTAATGATACTTTCAGAGTGTTTGGTAGAGTGTTTATTAATATGATTAATAGCCTCTACTAGAGTATCTACTACCTTTATAGATATGGTTAAATCCAGATATTCTCTATCCCAATCTTCTTCTATAGCTTCTATAGCTTCTGGTATATATCTTCTACTTTTATTACAAGCTCTAACTTCAACATTTTTTTCTTTAAGTTTAGCATAAACTAAAGGTAAAAAATCCCCTGCAACTTTCTCGTGAACAAGTAAAGTTTCCATAGCATTACAAACTCCTGGTCTATGAGTTTTGGCATTTACAGCTATACTAACTCCTTTGGTAATATTAGCAAATTGGTCTATATAAGTATGACATAAGCCAGCCCCTGTTTCGATTACAGGTACAGTTGCACTTGCCATAATTGCCTTTTTAAGACCTCTGCCACCTCTTGGGATAATCACATCAATATATTCATTTAAAGTTACTAAATCATTTACTACTTGTCTATCAAGGTTCTCTACCAATTGCACAGCATCTTTTATACTATATTCAGTTAAAATATCTCTTACTAAATTAGCTAGAACTTTATTTGAGTTTATAGCATCAGATCCACCCCTCAAGATAATTGCATTTCCACTTTTGAAACAGAGAGCACCGGCATCTATTGTAACATTTGGTCTTGATTCATAAATCATGCCTATTACGCCAAGAGGTACTCTGACTTTTTTGATTTCCATATTATTTTCATGTCTAAATCCTTCTACAATTTCACCAATAGGATCAGGGAAATTTGCAATTTCTTCTACTGCTTTTATCATACTGTCAATTCTTGCATCTGTGAGAGTAAGTCTATCTAAAAAAGCATTTGTTAAACCCTTTTCTCTTCCATTTACAAGATCTTTTTCATTTTCTTCTTTAATTAATTTTCTGTTACTATTAAGAGAACAACAGATTTTTTTTAGAATTTCATTTTTAATTTTCGTATCTAATTTGTTTAGCTCTTTACTTGCTTTTTTAGCTCTAATGGCTAAATCTAAGATATATTTCATATTAGCCTCCTATTATTTGCATATTATTTATATGCACTACTTCATCATAATCTTTATATCCAAGTATGTCTTCTATCTCACTACTATGTTTACCAATAATTTTTTTAATTTCTATTACGTTATAGTTGCTAATACCAACAGCAACTTCTTTTTTATCTTCTGTTAGGATACTTACAACATCACCTTTCTCTATCTTTCCTTCAACGGTCAAAATCCCTTTTGCCAATAGACTATTGTGTTTAAGTAAAGCTTTTTCAGCACCTTTATCGATTATTATAGTACCTATTTTTTTGCTACTAAACTTTAACCAGTGTTTTTTCGCTTTAACTAAATTATCCTTTTTTAAAAAGATAGTTCCTATATCTCTTCCTTTTATGATATCTTCGAGTATCTCAGGGTTTTCCCCCTGAGCAATAATCATATGACTTCCTGCTTCTGTAGCAATTTGTGCTGCATTTATTTTAGTAGCCATGCCACCTGTTCCAAATTTACTTCCTGTATCACCTGCAACAGCTCTTATGCTATCGTCTATACACGACACAGTTTTAATAAGTTTTGCATCCTTGTTTTTATGGGGATTATTATCATATAAACCGTCTATATCAGAGAGGATAATTAGTAAATCTGCATCTATAAGACTTGCAACAAATGCAGATAAAGTATCATTTTCTCCAACTTTTATTTCATCAACTACAACAGCATCATTTTCATTAACTATAGGAATAACACCTTGACTTAATAGTTCAAAGGTAGTATTTCTTCCATTTAAATATCTATTTCTATCACTTATATCATCTTTTGTTAAAAGAAGTTGTGCAATAGCTTTTCCATATTCAGCAAAAATCTTTTGGTACAAGTGTATAAGGGTCACCTGACCAACTGCAGCTACTGCTTGTTTTTGAGGCAGAGTTTTGGGACGTTCTAACAAGTTTAATTTACCCATACCAGCCCCTATAGCACCACTGGTAACTAGGACTACATTGTAACCTTGATTATGCAAATTAGCTATTTGTCTAACTAATTTTTCAATTCTTTGTAAATTTAATAAACCTGTTTTGTGTGTTAAAGTACTTGTTCCTACTTTAATCACAATTTTTCTAACATCTCCTAGTATCTTACTTCTACTCATATTGCCTCCCAATTTAAATAATAATTAAACTTATATTTCTTTATTATACCATAGATTTTAATATTTTTCACTTATATTATATATAATATTAATATTAAACTACACATTTATTATTAAATAATTTTAATCAAGGTTTAGTTGAAATTGTAAAGTAAAATATCTATATAGGAAATTTATAAATGATGAGGTATGTTATGTTTTATAAAAAAGAAAAGGTTTTATTAAACCAAATAAATGAAAATTTAAAAGAATATATATTTATTTTTGATTTAAACAGAAATAATCTCAAGTACAAAAGCAAAAATATTGAAAGGTATTTGTTTAATACAATGACGTTATATGATATTTTCTTGAATTTACTAGACGATAAAGATGCAGAAGAATTTGTAGGTAATTTGGAGTATAGGATTAAATTATATAAAAATAAAGATAAAAGATACAGTATAGTTTATAATATGGCAATATTTAAAACTGATAAAATGTCTAATAAAATCAGTAAAATAGAGATACACAGTAAGATATATGAAAAAAATGGTAGTTTAGATTTAGTTACAAATATTATAGATATTAGCCCATATCAGAAAGATTCAGAAAAAAAAGATATATTAATAAATAAACTTAGAAAATCACATATGGAGCTTGAAGATATAAAATTGAGTTTGTTAAATCAAAACAATAAACTTCTTGAGATTGCTAGTTTAGATGAACTTACTCAGACATTTAATAGATATTTTTTTAATAAAAGATTGGAAAATGAATTAAATAGACTTGAGCGTTATCAGAATCCTCTATCGATGATTATATTTGATATAGACAACTTTAAGAGAGTTAACGATACTTTTGGGCATCAAGTAGGAGATAATGTTTTGATAAAAATATGTAGTTCAATTAATAATTCTATAAAGGAACCAGATACTTTTGCACGTTGGGGCGGGGAAGAATTTGTTATATTGATGCCTAATACTACTGTTCATAATGCTTATAAAGCAAGTCTTAGGCTTAGAAATATTATAAATGATTTGAAACATAAAGAAGTAGGGCAAGTAACAGCAAGTTTTGGAGTAGCTCAAAAGAGGGAAGATGAAAGCAGTGAACATTGGTTTGAACGTTTGGACTCTCTTTTGTATATAGCAAAACACAAAGGTAAAGATTGTATAGAGATGGAAGAGGGGGGAATAGAAGATTTTGAACCAATATTATTTTGGAATGAAAATCTAAATTCTGGATGTAAACCACTTGATAAACAGCATAAATATATCTTTATAATAACCAATCATCTTCATAAAAAATTTATTAATGGAGCTGATGGTAAATTAATTAATCAATTAATTTATATAATAAAAAGACATATATATTATCATTTTGATTATGAAGAAAAAATATTAAAACACTGTAATTTTCCTTATTTTGAAAGGCATAAAAAGGCTCATATGAGCTTGAGGGAAGAATTAGATAGAGTTTGCAGTAACTTTCGGGGAGAAGCAGATGATTATCACGAGTTTATTAATTTTATCCAAAAAAAATTAATAAAAGAACATATACAAAAAGAAGATATATATTACTTTACCTATGTAAAAAATAAATCTTAGGTAGATTTTGATAGATTTATTTTTAACTTTATAGAGAGTTTTTTTAATGTGGTTATCAAGTTAAGTATATCTATATTCTACTGTAGAATGAAAAATAGTAATCATGAATTTCACAGGTTGCACAAATAATAAATTAAATAAAAATAGCCCCTTTACAAAAGAAATAAATACTTTTGTAAAGGGGCTGTTTTTTCTCCTAAAGTTCAAGAGCCAAAGCACGTATAAATTCAGACATATATTTATTTGCTTCTAAATCGCCATCATTAAATTTGTGATTAGAACTTGTTTTTACTATAACTATATTTCTAGTCTGATTAATATAGATACTTTGATTATAGATACCTAAAGCAAAAAACTCGCCTTTTTCAGGTTCGATAGGAATCCACCATTGATAACCATAACCTAAATGTGAATTGCCATCTTCTACTCTAACTCCCCATTTGACATGAGAGTCTAGGGGTGTTGTTGAATCTTTCACCCAACTTTCTGGTATGACTCTTTCATTATTCCATATGCCATTATTAAGATATAGATAACCAAAACGAGCATAGTCACGAAGAGTAGCATTTAGCCCTCCAAGGGCAACTTCCATTTTATTCTTGTCAACAAGCCAAAAAGCATCTTGTTCAGTTCCCATTTTTTTCCATAATTTTTCTTCCATATATTCACTAATACTCCTTCCTGTAGCTCTTACAAGTATCATTCCAAGCACTTGTGTATCTACACTGACATAATGATTATATGTACCCGGTTCCCTCTCTTTTTCTAGTTCTTTGGCAAATTTATCAAGGCTACCTCCTAAACCAAAGATTCTACCAAGTTTATTAATATCTGAATTAAAATCGCTATAATCTTCATTAAATTTTGCACCACTAGACATTTGTAATACGTCCTTTATACTGGCTCTATCATAAGCACTATCCCTTAAATAAGGAACGTATTTAGTAACAGGGTCATGGATACTGTCTATGTATCCTTCTTCTATAGCTATTCCAAAAAGAGCAGAAATAAATGATTTTGCCATAGACCAGCTAATGTGTTTTGTATCTTCATTTGCTTCTTCTCCATATGATTCATAGATGATTTTGCTATTTTTTATAATAAGAAAACCATCTGTTCTAGTTCTTTTAAGCTCTTCATCTACTACAATTTCTTGTCCCCTAACAAATACTTTTTCTGGGAGGTCTTGTAAATCATAGTTAAAGTAAAAAGTATCATCACTTTTTTTAACAAGGGTAGTATCAAAAATTTTATCCATATTGACAAAATTATAAGCAATTTTATCTTCTTTAAACATATTGATTACATTATAAAGTCTTTTTATCTTTTTTTGATTGATTAGAGCAACTGTAGTAATCAAAATTATTACGAATGTGAGAATTTTTATAATTTTCATTTTATCACCTCAATACATTATATAAATATTGGAGGGAAAAAGCAATTGGAGAGTAGAAAGAAGAAAAAATTGAATAAGTCAAAGAAATATTATATAATTTACCAGTAAAAAAATATAGTTTTATAGTTTAGGAGGAAAGAATGTCTAAATGGTTTTTTAGTGAAATTGATAGTTGTACAGATTTTAAATTTAATCAATCTATGACAAATTTTAATAATTATGGAGTAGGTGGACTAATAAGAGAAAATTTGCAAAATTCTTTAGATGCGAGACTTTATGAAGAAAAACCTACGATTATAAAAATTAATCTTTTAGAATATGAAGTTGAAGAATTACTTGGAATAATGGACATAAAGAAAAGAATTTTGTCATTAGAAGGGAAAAGTGTTTATACCAAAGAAATTATAGCAAATATGAAGTTAAAATTAAATAATAAAACCTGTAAATTACTTATTTTTGAAGATTTAAATACAAAAGGACTGTCAGGAGCATTAAAAAAAGAATCACCTTATGTAGCATATGCATATAGTAAAGGTTATCATGCTGAAAGTGGAATTTCAGAAGGTGCAAGAGGAGGCTCACATGGAATAGGAAAAATTGCTTCTAACTCTGCATCTGAAATTGCTTTAATGTATTTTTCGACTTGTGATGAGAATGAAAGGAAATATATCGGAGGCAGTATTGAACTAATACATCATGAATTTGAAAGTAAATCATATGTAGGAACTGGACATTATGCAAATTTTAATAAAAGAGAAAAGTCTTATATTCCCCATGAAAATAATCATGAGGATATATTTCAGAAAAAAGAAAGAGGAGTTAAAATAGTCATTCCTTTTCTTAAAGAAGAATTTTTTGATGTAAAGGAAATAATAAGAAGTATATGTGACAGTTTTTATGTAAGCATACTAAATGGAAAAATAGAAATTCAAATTGATGATGAAATAATAGCAAAAAAGTCAATAGAAAGTTTTATATTTAATAGTAAATATTACACTTTGAATTGTAAAGAAATGAATAGAAAAACAAGTTTAACACCAATTTATGCCAAAACATACATGAAAGGTAATCAGGAGGAAATAATTGTTTACGATTTGCATCATAAAGAATATAAATTTAAAATCTATTCATATTTGTATGAAGGTTTAAAAGTTGGAAGATACTCAGTATATAGAACTTTAGGAATGAAAGTGTCAGAAAAAAGAATAGATAGTTATGCAACATCATCATTTAATGTTATATTAATTGCAAATTCTACTAACGAAGATAAATTTTTAAAATCACTTGAGAATGAGTCGCATACAGAATTATCTCATGCCCATATATCTGATAATAACTCTAAAAAAAATGCGAGAAGGTTTTTGAAGAACCTTGATAAAGAAATAACAAGTTATATAGGAAATAAAATGAAAGAGTTGCATCCTAATGAAGGAAAAATGGATACTTCTGATGTAATATTTGAAATTGAAAGTACATTTAGAGCTGAGAATAAAGCTGTTAATTCCAGTGTGAAAATTTTAGAAGGGTTAGGAAATAATCAGGAAGAATTAAATCTTAAAAAGGAAATAATTAGTGATATTGATTTTGGAGAAGATTTAGAGGCAGGAGTTGAAGAGGTAATATTTGAAGAATATCCACTAGGAAAAGGAAAAATGTCAGATGGAAAAAAGAAAAAAATAGAAAAAGAAAAGTTTAGATTAAACGAAGTTGGTCAAAAAAGAAGAATAGAAAAAATAGAAAATAATAAAAAGAAAGTTTATTCTAAGATTTCTAGTAGATTAGCTAGAAGGTGTATTGTAGGAAACATAGAAAAGCTTCAAATAGATATTAGAGATATAGAAGAAATTAGAAATAAAAAAAGATGTGATGTAAAAATTTCAATTATTGATGGAGAAGGAAAGGAATTAGATACTTTTGATTTGAAAGAAAATTATAGTTTGATTCGGGATAATTTAAGAAATAATCTTGAAATTTCCTTAGATAGAAAAAAAATAAGAGATGTACCGATAAAGAGTGGATTAATAAATATTTCAATGGAACTTTCTGAAAAGTTTAATAAAAATTTAAAATTTTCATACGAGGTGGTAATTTAATGATATATACAAAAGAGGCATCATTTCCTTTTCCTGTATTGAGTAATAATTCTTTTGATTATATAAATAATATTTTTAATTTAGATATAAATTTATTTCAAGATAATGAAAGATATATTTGTCACTTTATATATAAAATAGAATCGGATTTTATAAAAAAATTAATTAAAGAAAAAAAAATTGAACTAATAGGATTAGTAAAATCTCAGGATAATAGATTTTCAAAATTAGATGAGGAAGATAGAATATACATACCAAGAGATAAAATCTCATTAAAGAAAAATACAAAAATTCAATTAACATTAAAATCAGTTGAAAAAATTTCTTTTGAAGATTGTAATGAATTAGTTCCATTTTTTGCAGAAGAAAAAAATAATTTAGAAATACCCAAAAATTCACTTATAGGATTTTCAAATGTCGTTATTTTCGAAGGAAGTATAACGAAGCCAATTGATATTTTTGAGAAAAGAGTTGATGGTAGTATTAATAGTGAAATTCAAATTGAAATTTCACATGAAACAATAAATTTAATTTTTAAAAAAGAAAAATATCAATTTTTGAACGAACCAGAATCTAAAAAATTAAACTATATGTATATTTATATGGGACTTCAAAAAGTGTTAATGGAAATGATTTTAGAAAGTAAAAATGAAGAATTAGTACTAGAAATTGATATAGATACAGAAATCAACGTAAAGAAGCCAATATATGGAAAAATTGTAAAATTATTAAAAAATGCCCATGTGAAAGAGGTTAATTTTGAAAATATTGATGAAGTTATATCCAAAATATCTCCAAACCTTATGCCAGAACTATATAAAGCAATAATATTGAGAGGTGAAAAATGAGAATAAAAAAAATTAATGAAAAGAAGTTAAAAGGTGGAGACTTTTTTGAATATTTTTCTAATCCGAATATAAAGTGTGACGAATTATTTTTGGAAGAATACTATGAAGTAGAAAATATTTCTTTTTTTCCTATATACATAGCAGAAGGAAGTGATGAAGAAAAGAAAAAACAATTTTTAGAAGGATTTAATACAATAAAACTAAATTATTTGATATTAGGAAAAGAAATTCTTTTGGATAAAATATTTTGGTATTCTTTATTTTTTACAAAAGATTATAGAAACTATATAATAGAAAATTATCCTCAAACTTTAAAATCAGAAAAAAAATTTAAGAACATAGTTTTAAAAAAATTTGATTGGGAAAACTATGTATATAAACTGGTTCTAGGAGCTGACTATATAAGCGAAGAAGTAGTGAATGAAGAACATCATGATAAGTATTTTAATCTAATATTTAATAATTTGGATGTTTATAATTATTTGTTAAAATCAGAATTATTTAGAAATGGTAAATTTATGAAAAATATTTTGGATGTTATAGATAAAAATAATATTTCTTCAGATTTAAAGAAACGAATCTTAGATATGGAAAAACCAAATGTTGATAAAAGGGTAGGACGTGAAATTATTGCTTCTTTAAGTCAATCATATCCAACATTATTTATTCATGACCTAGATTATGATGATTTTGAGATATTATTTATGAAATTTTATAAACAATATAATAATTTTTAAAGAATCAGTTGTTTGACAAGATTACTGGAAAAGTCCTATTTTAAAAATTTCAATAATAATTTCATTAATTTTATTTGATTATACCCATTTAAATTATGAAAAATTGAAATTTTCAGACTTTTTCAGTGACCTTTTGTTTAACTGGTTTTTTTATTTCAATATTAGAGATTATAGTGATTACTTAATCTTATTTCTTATATGAATACTTGATTTTTAATAAATAAGGAGGAATTTATCCGACGTAGATTCAGTTATGTCCTTTAAGACCTTAAATTACTTTTGTCTCGATATATAGTGTAATGATGTTTTTTCAAAAACTAGTTGTTTCTCTTCAACCTGTAACAAATTTCAATTTTTTAGAGAATAAATAATTCTAAAAAAAGAGAATAAATTAAATAATTCTTTATATATAAAGTTTCTAGATGTATAATTAATAAAAATAATATCTTAAAACAGAATAAATTATTCTAAAAGTAAACATTATGAATAATAAATTATTAAAATTTTTGTTGACAAAGAATAAAAAATTCGTATAATTAGAGTAGGAGGAAAAGATGGTAACTGCAATAATCAAAAATTCAATGGGAACTTTTTCTGAAAAGGAAAGAAAGATTGCTGAATATATTCTAGAAAATCCTGAAGTAATAGTAGGAGTTACTTCTAACGAGCTTGCCAAAACAATTGGTGTAAGTCAATCTGGAATTATAAAATTTGTAAAAAAGCTTAATTTCAAAGGATTTACAGAGTTTAAAGTTCAATTAGGTAAAGATAATGTTAGAAGTACTATAAAGGGTACAGAAGAGACGATACATACAGAAATTAAATTAAAAGATACTCTTGAAACTATTGGAGAAAAAATTAGAGTGGAAAATACTAAAGCTTTAAATGACACAATGCTAGCTATGGATTTTGAAGTTTTAGACAAAGTAACTAATCTAATTAAAGAAGCAAGAAGAATATTACTTATAGGTACAGGAATGTCCAGTTTGGTAGCAAAGGATTTTGAATTAAAACTTGCTAAACTTGGAAAATGGGCTAATCATCCAGAGAGTAAACAAGTACAATTAATGCAGTTGAGTACTATGCAAAGTGGAGATTTAGTAGTTGTTATATCACATACGGGAGAAACTGAAGAGGTAGTAGAAGTTTCTAAAAAAGCAAAAGAAAAAGGCTTGAAAATAATATCTATTACTTCTATGGGTAGAAATACTGTAGAAACTTTGTCAGACTATAGTCTATTTGCTCTTAGTGATGAAAATCTTTTGAGAGCAAGTGCGATATCATCTAGAATGGCTCAACTTATTATACTAGATACTATATTTATAGCATTGATTCAAAAAGATTTTGATACAGCTAATAGATATATTAAAGAAAGTAAGGAATTAGTTGGTTGGGGCAAAAGTATTAAAGGAGTTATGTTATGGTAGATAAAAAGTTAACTACAGAAGATAGAAATCAAAAAACACTTAATTTTGATTTGGCTAGTACTAGAGAAAAATTAGAATTAATAAATAATGAGGATAAGTTAGTGGCATTTGCTGTAGAAAAGGAGCTTGACCACATAGAAGAGGGAGTAGAATTAATCACAAATACTCTTAATAATGGTGGACGTCTTGTATATATGGGTGCTGGAACAAGTGGTAGACTTGGAATACTTGATTCAGTTGAGTGTAATCCAACATTTGGAGTAGATCACACAAAAGTAATTGGAATTATTGCTGGTGGAGATAAGGCTTTTACACGTGCGGTAGAAGGTGCAGAAGATAGTAAAGAATTAGCCATTGGAGATATGAAAAATATAAATTTTGGTGAAAAGGATATTTTGGTAGCTATAGCAGCAAGTGGAAGAACTCCTTATGCAATTGGAGCAGTAGAGTATGCAAGAAGTTTGGGTTCGAAAACAATTGCTCTTACTTGTAATAAAAATAGTGTTTTGGGAAGTACTGCTCACGTAAAGATAGAAGTAGAAGTAGGATCAGAAGTGTTAACAGGTAGCACAAGAATGAAAGCTGGAACAGCTCAAAAACTGGTACTTAATATGTTAAGTACAGCATCAATGGGAAATATTGGAAAAGTTTATGAAAATTTGATGATTGATGTACAAGTATCTAATATTAAACTTCAAGAAAGGGCTATAGGGATAGTTATGCAAATAACTAATTCTACTTATGAAGATGCAAGAGATACTTTAATTAAAACAAGTAACGATGTTAAATTAGCAACTATTATGCTTATGTTAAATATATCAATAGAGGAAGCAAGAACTAGATTGGTAGAAGCTAATGGCATAGTAAGAAAAGCATTGTAATTAATTGTGTAATTATATTTGGAGGGGTCACAATGGATGTAATAAAAATAAGTAATGAAATTATTAAAGTACTTGGTTCAAAAGACAATTTAGTTAAGATTAACAATTGTATGACAAGACTTAGAATAGATGTAAAGGATCAATCAAAAGTTGATTTTGAAACTTTAGAAAATATGGATGTGGTTATTAGAGTAATAAAAGATGATACTTTACAAATAATAGTTGGTCCAAGTAAAAGTAAAAAAATCGCAGACAAAATGAAGGAAATTGTTGGAGATTTGGGTGGAAATACTAGTGGTGATGAAGAGTGGAAAGCTAAAAAAGCTCAAGTAAAGGAAAAACAATGGAAAATATCGAGTTTACTTAGACGTATAGCAAATATATTTGTACCACTTATACCTGCTATAATTGGTGCAGGTTTATTAAATGGTATAGCAGGGTATTTTGTAAATACTTATACAGCTCAGGGAATAAAAGAATTACCATTATGGATAACATTTTTTCAGACACTTGGAGGAGGATTATTTGGATATTTTGTAGTTTATGTTGGTATAAATGCTGCAACTGAATTTGGTGCAACACCAGGTTTAGGAGGGATTATAGGTGCTATAACAATTAGTAGTAATATTACTGTATTTGCCCAAAGATTAGGTTTATACAATGAAGCTACACCTCTTAATAGTATCCTTAGACAAGGAAAGGGAGGAATTATTGGGGTTATACTTGGAGTTGCTATATTAGCTTTTGTTGAGAAGAGAGTTAGAAAAGTTGTACCTGAATTTTTAGATACTTTCTTAACACCAATAATATCTTTATTAGTAGCTGGAGCAACAACAATATTTGTACTAATGCCTATAGCAGGATTTGTAAGTGATGCTATTATTAAATTCTTTGAAGTTTTAATAATGACTGAAGGTCCTATGGCAATAGTTGGAGGGTTTGTATTAGCTTCATTATTCTTATGTTTATTAATGGTAGGGTTACACCATGGATTAATACCATTTTATATGATACAACTTAGTCAATTTGGAAGTATTTCATTATTCCCAGTTTTATGTATGGCTGGCGGAGGTCAAATAGGTGGAGCAGTAGCAATTTACATGAGACTTAAGAGTAAAACTAAATTAAGAAATATAATTCGTTCAGCATTACCTGTAGCTATATTAGGTATAGGGGAACCTATGCTTTATGGTGTGACACTACCACTTGGTAAGCCATTTATAACAGCATCAATAGCTGGTGGTATAGGTGGAGCATTTATAGCAGCAACAAGAGTTACAACAATTGCATTTGGTCCTGCTGGAGTTACAGCTTTACCACTTGTTGTACCAAATAAAATAGCATTTTATGCAATAGGACTTTTAATTTCTTATATTAGTGGATTTGTAATTACATACTTCTTTGGAATTCCAAAACACTTATTAGAAGAGGAAAAAGAAGCTCAAGGCAAATTAGTTAATTAATTTTTAGTTAATCAATCTTCAAACTTTTTGTTTAGGTTGAAGAAACTTCTTAAAAAGAAGAGGTTTTGGCTAAGGATATTAAGTTAATAATTAATAGTTAAAAATACAGGTGATTTATAAATTTGTTTTTAAGTGGTTCTTTGTTAAGTGGTGTTGGTAAAAATTTTAAACAAATAAATGTGTCTAAGAGACTTTGGTAGAATTATGCTACCAAAGTTTCTCTTATGTTAATTAAACTGCAAGAAATAAAAATTCTTCTTCTAAGATTTAAAGAGCTTCTATATACAAAGTCATTCTTTTAATAACTTTAATTTTATTGTTAATTCCCTCTAAAGAACCATTTGAGTACTTATAATTTAAGCTATTTTCAGTATATTCCAAATATTTTTATCTTTGATATTAAGTAAAATTCTGATAGAATAGTTGAGAGACAAATAGACTACATCCTTTATGTTTTGTTAAGCACTTAATTATACAAGGAAAATTTATTTGTTTCACTTTTTTTTGAAAAAATTAATATTAATTCACTACCAACACTAAATATTATACAACCATTAAAATTAGATTGTAAGAAATGAAAAAGTTCCTCTCCCAAAATTTAAAAATCTCTATATTCAAAAACTACTCCTCTAATAATTTCAATTTTATTGTTCATCCTTTTAAAAGAATCATTTAAAAATATATAGTTTAGGTTACTTTTAATATATTTTAAACATATTTTGATGCTTTTCTATTAAATTCCTCTATTTATGTGTTTTTCAAAAAAAGGCACTAGCCTTAAAATGTTGAATTTTTTTTGATAAAACTAGCAACGAAAATCAATACTTAGTGATTATTATACATTATTTAAAAGAATTAATAGACTATATTTTGAGTTTAAATAAACAACACCTGAATTGTATAATTAAATCAGAAAAAACAAAAAATAAAATAGCATATGCGAT
>CAZFBB010000041.1:0-20913 GCA_964517235.1 uncultured Fusobacteriaceae bacterium | reverse complement strand
GAATGAGATACAAAGGTTTAGTATGTGAGAAGTGTGGAGTAGAAGTTACTAAATCTAAAGTTAGAAGAGAGCGTATGGGGCATATTTCTCTTGCAGCACCTGTTTCTCATATTTGGTATTCTAAAGGGACCCCTAATAAAATGTCACTTATTTTAGGAATTAGTCCGAAAGAATTAGAGTCTGTTTTGTATTTTGCTAGATACATCGTAACTGAAAGTACAGAATCTACAGTTAAAATAGGAAAAATTTTAACTGAAAGAGAATATAAATTATATAGGCAACAATATGGAAGGTCTATAGAAGCTTTAATGGGAGCAGAAGCTATTTTAAAGTTATTAGAGAGATTAGACTTGGAAGTTTTATCTGTTGAATTGGAAAAAGAATTGGAAGATGTAAATTCTGCTCAAAAAAGAAAAAAAATAGTAAAAAGATTAAAAATAGTTAGAGACTTTATTAACTCTAACAACAAACCAGAATGGATGATATTAAGAGATGTACCAGTTATTCCAGCTGATTTAAGACCAATGGTTCAATTAGATGGTGGAAGATTTGCTACATCGGATCTTAATGATTTATATAGGAGAGTTATTAATAGAAATAACAGACTTAAAAAGTTGTTAGAAATTAATGCACCAGAAATTGTTGTAAAGAATGAAAAAAGAATGTTACAAGAAGCAGTAGATGCCCTTATAGATAATGGTAGAAGGGGAAAACCTGTTGTTACTCAAAATAACAGAGAATTAAAATCTCTTTCAGATATGCTTAAAGGGAAACAAGGTAGATTTAGGCAAAACCTTCTAGGTAAAAGGGTAGACTATTCAGCTAGATCGGTTATTGTTGTAGGACCTTCACTTAAGATGCACCAATGTGGAATTCCTAAAAAGATGGCTCTTGAATTATATAAACCATTTATAATGAGGGAATTAGTTCAAAGAGGAATTGCTCAAAATATTAAATCAGCTAAAAAATTAGTTGAAGAAGCAAATGATAAAGTATGGGAAGTAATAGAAGACGTAATACAAGACCATCCTGTATTATTAAATAGAGCCCCAACTCTACATAGACTATCAATTCAGGCTTTTGAGCCAGTATTAATAGAAGGGAAAGCTATTAGATTACATCCATTAGTTTGTTCTGCATTTAATGCCGATTTTGATGGGGATCAAATGGCTGTTCATTTAATGCTATCTCCAGAAGCTATAATGGAAGCTAAGTTATTAATGTTGGCACCAAATAATATTATATCACCATCAAATGGACAACCTATTGCTGTTCCTTCACAGGATATGGTTATGGGATGTTATTATATGACAAAAGATAAACCTGGTGCTTTAGGAGAAGGGAAAATTTTCTCTAATAAAGGTCAAGTTATAACAGCTTACCAAAATAAAGTATTAGATACTCATAGTATAATTAAAGTTAGAATTAATGAGAAATTAGTTGAAACTACTCCGGGAAGAATTATGTTTAACGACTTATTACCTGAAGCAGCTAGAGATTATACTGTTACTTTTGGTAAAGGAGCACTTAAAAGATTAATTGGAAACCTTTATAAAAATTATGGATTTGCTTTAACATCTGAACTTATTAATGATATTAAAAACTTTGGATATCACTATGCTACATTTGCCGGGGTAACTGTTGGTATAGAAGATTTAGAAATACCTGAAGCTAAAAAAGATATATTAGAAGCGGCAGACAGAGAAGTAGAAGCTATTGAAAATGATTATAAAGCTGGAAAAATTATTAATGAAGAAAGATATAGAAGAACTGTAGCAGTTTGGTCAAAAGCAACAGATGATGTTACTCATAAAATGATGAGTGGTCTTGATCAATTTAACCCAGTTTATATGATGGCTAACTCAGGTGCCAGAGGAAGTATAGCTCAGATGAGACAGTTAGGTGCCATGAGGGGACTTATGACAAATACATCTGGTAGAATCATAGAAATACCAATTAAAGCCAACTTCCGTGAGGGACTTACAGTATTAGAGTTCTTTATGTCATCACATGGAGCGAGAAAGGGACTAGCAGATACGGCACTTAGAACTGCCGATTCAGGATACTTAACTAGAAGACTTGTTGATATTGCACATGAAGTAATCGTTAATGAAGAAGATTGTGGAACTCACCAAGGAATTGAAGTAGCAGACTTAACTGTAGACGGTAATGTAATAGAAAAACTATCTGAAAGAATAGATGGAAGAGTACTTGCAGAAGATATTGTTTATGAAGGTGAAGTAATTGCAGAAAGAAATCATATAGTTGATGAAGAAGATATTAAAAAGATATCTGAGTTGGGAATAAGAAGAGTAAAAATAAGAAGTCCACTTACTTGCTCTCTTGAAAAGGGAGTTTGTCAAAAGTGTTACGGACTTGATTTATCCAATCATAAAGAAATCTTATTAGGGGAAGCTGTTGGAGTTATAGCAGCCCAATCAATTGGAGAACCGGGTACTCAGTTAACAATGAGAACGTTCCATACTGGAGGGGTAGCACAAGCAGCTCAATCTGTAACTAATATTAGAACAGATATAGATGGATCAGTAAGATTTAGAGAGATGCGTATATTAGAAATTGCAGAAAATGGAGAAAAAATTGTAGCGTCTCAGTCTGCAAAAATTATAATTAAAACTCATGAATTCGAAGTTCCTTCTGGATCGGTACTTAGAGTAAAAGAAGGTCAAGAGGTTAAAGCTGGTGACGTATTAGTTGAATTTGACCCTTATCATGTACCTATAGTTACTGAAAAAGACGGAAGAGTTGAATATAGAGAGTTGTATGTAAAAGAAAATTATGATGAAAAATATGATGTAACTGAAAGAATGGCAGTTAAGCCAATGGAATCTGGAGATATATCTCCTAGAATTATTATCTTTGATACTGATAATAATAAAGTTGCAGAATATAATATTCCTTATGGAGCATACTTGATGATTAAAGAGGGAGAAGAAGTTAAAAAAGGAGATATTTTAGCTAAAATCCTTAAAGAAGGAGAAGGGACTAAAGATATCACTGGAGGTCTTCCTAGGGTACAGGAATTATTTGAAGCAAGAAATCCTAAAGGTAAAGCGATGATTTCTGAAATATCAGGAAAAGTTGAAATTACTGATAGGAAGAAAAAAGGTATGAGAGTAATCTTAGTTAAAAATGAGGAAAATTTTGATTTAATAAAAGAATATTTAATTCCAGTAGGGGAACATTTAATAGTAACTGATGGTATGGTTATAGGAGCAGGAGATAAATTAACTGAAGGTGTAATTTCACCACACGATATACTTGCAATTAAAGGTTTAGTAGATGCAGAACAATATATACTTGAATCTGTACAACAGGTATTTAGAGAACAAGGAGTTACTGTTAACGATAAACATATAGAAATTATAGTAAAACAAATGTTTAGAAAGATAAAAATTACTGACTGTGGAGATTCATTATTTTTAGAGGAAGAAGTAATTGATAAGAGAACTGCTGATTTAGAAAATGAAAGTTTGAAAGCTAAAGGTAAGAGAGTAATAGAGTATACTCCAATTATTCAGGGTATTACTAAAGCTGCAGTTAATACTGAAAGTTTCTTATCAGCAGCATCATTCCAAGAAACTACAAAAGTACTTTCTAATGCCGCTATTGAAGGAAAATCAGATAGATTAGAAGGACTGAAAGAAAATGTTTTAATTGGTAAGAGAATACCAGCAGGAACAGGATTTAAGTCTTATACTAATATAGGTGTTAAAGAAACTGTAACTGAAGAAAAATAATATAAGGCGACTTAGTCGCCTTATGTTTTAATTTATTCTAGAAAGATATTCTCATTTTGAAAGTAAAGGGGGAAGTCATGAGAAGCATGACTGGTTATGCTAAACATCAATTTGAAAGTGAATTGTTTAAAATTAGCTTAGAAATGAAAAGTGTAAACAACAAAAGTTTGAATTTGAGGATAAAAATTCCCTATATATTAAATTTTTTAGAAAATCAAATAAAAACTAGTATAAGTAATGAAATTACAAGAGGTTCATTGGATTTAAGAATAGAATTTGAGGATAAGAGAGAGAATGAAGAATTATTCGAATACAATAAAAGTAGTGCAATTTCTTACCTGAATATACTAAATCAAATGGAAGTAGATTTGAAGTTAAAATTTGAGGACAAACTAGAAACTTTGTTAAAAAATACCAATGTGATTAAAAAATCGGATGTAGCAGTAGACGAGAGATTATATTCATATTTTATTATGGAAAAATTGAATGAAACTATTCAAAAAATCAACAAAATGAAGATAGAAGAGGGAAAGAGACTGAATTTATTTTTTGTGGAAAAGATTGAACAACTTAAATACTATTATAGTGAAGTAGAAAAATTACAAGATAAAGTTGTAGAAGAATACAGAGAGAAACTTTTGGGAAGAATTAATAGTATAAAGAAAGATATTAATTTTAATGAAGAAGATATAGTAAAAGAGATATTATTATTTGCAGATAGAAGTGATATTAGTGAAGAAGTTTCTAGATTTGAATCACATATAGTTGCTCTTGAAGAGTTAGTTAATAGTGGTAGAATAGATATAGGTAAAAAATTAGATTTTATTCTTCAAGAAATATTTAGAGAATTGAATACTATGGGTGTTAAAAGTAATTATTATCCTATTTCTAGAATAGTAGTAGAAGCTAAATCTGAAGTAGAAAAAATGAGAGAGCAAGGAATGAATATTGAGTAAATGGGAAAGGAATGAAAATGAATAGAGGAAAATTATTTGTTGTTTCAGGTCCTTCTGGAGCAGGTAAATCAACAGTTACTAAAATAGTAAGGGAAGAACTTAATATTCCTTTAGCAATATCTGCTACAACTAGAAAACCTAGAGTTGGTGAGATAAACAAAGTAGATTATTATTTTTTAACTGTTGAAGATTTTAAAGAAAAAATAAAAGAAGATGGATTTTTAGAATATGCCAATGTACATGGTAATTATTATGGAACTTTGAGAAGTGAAGTAGAGATAAAATTAAATAGTGGTCAGAATGTAATTTTGGAAATTGATGTGCAAGGTGGAGAACAAATAAAAGAAAAATTTCCAGAAGCTTGTTTAGTATTTTTTAAAGCACCAGATAAAGAAGAGTTGGAAAAAAGATTAAGAGGAAGAAATACTGATAGTGAAGAAGTAATTCAAGTTAGACTTAAAAATGCTCTATTAGAACTTGAATATGAAAATAAATATGATGTAGTTATCGTAAATCACGCAATAGAAGTAGCAGTTGAAGAGTTGAAAGATGTTATAAAAAAGGAAGGAAATTAAAATGAAAGAAAAGATTTTATTTGATGATTTGTTGGAAAAATTACCTAATAAATATGAATTGACAATAGTAACAGGAAAAAGAGTAAGAGAATTGGGTAAAGGGGCTAAACCCCAAGTAAAAGTAAAAAGTAATACGACTATGGTGCAGGTAGCTTTAAAAGAGTTAATGGAAGATAAAATAGAAAGAATTTTAGAAGAAAAGGAAGATTAATGAGAAAAATCATAGGACTAATATTAGTTGTTATGGTTTTTACAAGTTGTAGAAGAAATGAAGTAAAAAAAATGGAGCATGAAGAATTTATATTTGGAACTATGCTTCGTTTTGTTATATATACAAACGATGAAAAATTAGTAAAAAAAACACTTAATGAAGCCATAACAGAAATGAAAAGAATAGATAAAAAGTATAATAGTAAAGTTAATGGAAGTATAATAGATATTATAAACAATAGTAAAAAAAAAATAAGAATTGATGAAGAGACATATAATATATTTAATGAAATTTTTAAAATTTCACGTTTATCTAATGGAGATTTTGATATTACTATAGAACCTATAGTAAAATTATGGGATTTTGGTAATATGGAAAATAACAGTATACCTAAAAAAGAAGTTATATTAGAAAAGCTTGAATTTGTAAATTACAAAGATGTAAAATTAATGAAGAATTGGCTTCAATTAGGTGAAAATCAAAGAATAGATACAGGTGCTTTTATTAAAGGATATGCTATAAAAAAAGCTAAGGAAATATTTGAAAGAAATGGAATAGATAATGCTTTTATCTCTGCTATTTCTAGCATAGAAACTATTGGAGATAAGGGAGAAGGAAAGAAATGGAGAATAGGTATACAAAATCCAGAAAATCCAAGAGAGGTTCTTAAGGTAGCGTTACTAGATGGGCAAGCAATGGGAGTCAGTGGAGACTATCAAACATTTATTGAAATAGATGGGAAAAAATATCATCATTTATTAAATCCTCATACTGGATTTCCCTTTGAAGAAAATAAAATGGTAGTTGTAATAGGAAAAGATGCCTTTGAGTCAGACTTGTTATCTACTGCATTATTTGGAAAGAAAAAAGATGAAATATTTGATATAATAGAAAATTTTCAAGGAGTAGAAGTTCTCATTGTTGATAAAAATAATAATATTTATATGTCAACTAATATGAATCAGTACATAAAAGAGGAATAATCCTCTTTTTTCATTTTTAAATCACTTGAATATTTATGAAAAATGTAATATAATTTAGAATAGCGACTTGTGCAAAAATAGTGATTTGTGGCATATATAGCTAGAGGGAGTAAGATGAAATATAGAGAAGAAGATATTCAAAAATTATTAGATACATTAAAAATAGAAGAAGTAGTAGGACAAGTAGTAGACCTTAAAAGAAGTGGAGCAAACTTCAAGGGTTTATGTCCTTTTCATCAAGATAGTTCTCCTTCCTTTATGGTAAGCCCACAAAAGAACATTTCTAAGTGTTTTGTGTGCGGAAATGGAGGGAATCCAATTACTTTTTATATGAAGTATCATAATATGGATTTTGCTAGTGCAGTTAAGGAGCTGGCAGAGAAATATAGTGTGAGCATAAAGTCAATTGGTAAAAATCAAAGTCAAAAGCAGGAAGTTTATAAAAAATATTATGAGTTAATGGAGTTAGCTAAAGAATACTTTGCAGAAAGGCTGTTTTCTAATGAAGGTAGAAGTGCTTTTGAATACCTTAGTACCAGAGGATTTAAGGCAGATTTTATTAAAGAAAATTATATAGGTTTTGCTCCTAATAGCTGGGATGAGATAATAAACTATCTTAGTTCTAAGGGGTACGAAGTAGAAGACTTGGTAGAAGTTGGTTTAGTAAAAAAAGGTGATAAAGGCTATTATAGTATCTTTAGAAATAGAATAATGTTTCCCATTGAAAATGTTCAAGGACAAACTATTGCATTTGGTGGAAGGACTTTAGAAGATTCAAAAAATGTAGCAAAATATCTGAATTCTTCAGAAACCATAATATTTCATAAGGGAAGTAACCTTTATGGTATTAAAGATAGAGGAAATTTGATTAGAAAAAAATCGTATGCAATGCTCATGGAAGGATACATGGATGTTCTTAAAGCGAGAAGTTATGGGTTTGATGTAGCAATAGCTTCTTTAGGGACTGCTTTTACAGATGAACAGGCAGAACTATTGAAGAGATATAGCTCTAATGTGATAATAGCATATGATATGGATAGTGCAGGGAGAAAAGCTGTTGAAAAAACAGGTTTGATACTAAAAGAAAAAGGTTTTAATATTAGAGTAATAGAATTTGAAGATGCAAAAGATCCTGATGAATATTTGAGTAGATTTGGAAAGGAATCTTTTTTAGAAAGAGTTAAGGAATCAAAGGAAATATTTGATTTTTTATACAGCCATTATGCAAAAGATTTTGATTTAAATGACTTAATGAGTAAACAAAATTTTATTAACAAATTTAAAGAATTTTTTCAAAATATTGAAAGTGAATTGGAAAAAAGTCTCTATATAGATAAGCTTAGTAAAAATATAGATATAGATATTAATATTTTGAAAGATATACTTGTAATAAATAATAAAAAAGTTGAAAAAAAGCAAGTTATAAAAAGGGAATTGGATAGATTTGTAGGTAGAAGTAAAAAAGAAACAAAATTAACTTTAATAGAAGAGGAAAGTTTGAAGTTGATACTTGCGAATAATAATTACCTTGAATTTATTAAAAATAAAAATATTAAAAGCGAATTTTTAAAAAAAGTTACAGATATATATTTGGAGTTAGATGAAAAAACCCCAACAGTTCTTATAGAAAATGAGGGTTTTGATGAAGATGAGAAAATGTTGCTATCAGATTATGTAGTAGCAACGATAACTTTTAGTCAAGAAGAAACTAAAAAATTGTATAAAGAAATTTTTATAAGTTGGTTTAGAATAGAAATTGCAGAAAAATTTAAAGAAAGAAAAAATTTAATGAAAGCATTTAATTTGAAGAAGATAAAAGACGATCTTTCTAATAATTTGAGTGACATGGAGTATGTAAAAAATTTATATAAAGAATTTAAAAGTTTAGATTAGGAGGAAGCCAACATGAGAGAATTTATTAAGAATGAAAAAGTTCTTAATTTAGTTAAAAAGGCAATGCAAAATGGAACTATTAGTTATGAAGAAATTAATAGTGAGCTTCCAGATGATTTTCCTATGAGTGAAATTCCGACTCTTATTGAAGGGATGGAAAAGCAGGGGATAAAAGTTGTTGATGAGCACAGAGAAAAAGAGCCTAAAAAAGAAGAAAAGAAGAACGAAACAGAAGATGATAAAGAAATATCTGATGATAAAAGTTCTGAAGAAGAAGATTTTGATCCAGAAGAAATGGAAGAACCTGATGAAGAAGAATTGAAAAATGAAAACTTATTGAGAGTTTCAGCTGGTACTGATGTTGATGAACCAATAAAAATGTATCTTAGAGAAATTGGTCAAGTTCCACTTTTATCGCATGAAGAAGAACTTGAAATAGCAAAACGAGCAGATGAGGGTGATGAGTTTGCCAAACAACAATTAGTTGAGGCTAACTTGAGATTAGTTGTAAGTATAGCTAAAAAACACACTAATAGGGGATTAAAACTGCTTGACTTGATACAAGAAGGAAATATGGGTCTTATGAAAGCAGTAGAAAAATTTGAGTACCAAAAAGGGTATAAGTTTAGTACATATGCAACTTGGTGGATTAGACAAGCTATTACAAGAGCTATTGCAGACCAAGGTAGGACAATAAGAATACCGGTACATATGATTGAAACTATTAATAAAATAAAGAAAGAAAGTAGAATTTATCTACAAGAGACAGGTAAAGAACCTACGCCAGAAGTATTGGCAAAAAGGTTAGATATGGACGTAGAAAAAATCAAACAAATATTAGAGATGAATCAAGATCCAATATCTTTAGAAACTCCAGTGGGAAGTGAAGAAGATAGTGAATTGGGAGACTTTGTAATGGATGATAAAATACTTAGTCCATATGAACAAGCTAATAGAAATCTTTTAAAGGAACAATTAGGAGAAGTACTTAAAACTTTGAGTGAAAGGGAAGAGAAAGTTTTGAGGTTTAGATATGGTTTAGATGACGGATGTCCTAGAACTCTTGAGGAAGTAGGGAAAATATTTAAAGTAACAAGAGAAAGAATAAGACAGATAGAAGTAAAAGCATTAAGAAAGTTACGTCATCCAAGTAGAAGAAAGAAACTTGAAGATTTTAAGGCTTTTTAAGACCAGCATAGCCAGTCTTAGGTTGGAGATAGATGATAGATAGTTTCTGAAAAAACATCATTATTTTTATTTTGATATAAAAGTAATAGAAGGGCTTAGAGGATATAACTGAATCTATGGTAGAAAAATCCTTCCTTATTCAGTAAAAATCAAGTGCCCATATAAGAAATAAGGTTAAGTAATAACTATAGTCACCAAATTTCAAAGTTCGCTTTTTAGGAGCTTAAAGACTTGAAATTCTTAAGGTTACTTTTGTTAAACTTAATCTAAACTTCTTATGTGGGTACATTCAAATTAAAAAACAAATAAAAATCTCTATTTTGAGAAAATTTTATTTGTTTGCAGTTTCAGACTAGAGTAACTAGTCTTTTTTTTTTGAAAATAGTGTTTTTAAGAGATAGGAAAAATTTTATTTATGTGAGCATATTAATATTAGAAGGTTAGAAATAAAAAAAAATAGCAAATTCTTTTTTTTTATTATATAATTAAATGGTTAAAAAACTTTGTGAGGTTAAGATGAGAGAAATAATATTTAATTCAATTATATATATAGCAATAACTTTTTTAATAGTGTTTTTAATTATAAACGATAAAATTGTAGATTGGAAATCTATTTTAATAATAAAATCTGATAAAAATAAGGTAGAAAAGATAAAAAAATACTTGGACTTTTTAGAAGGATTAATAATATCAATTATATTAGTAATTTTTATTCAAAAATTTTATTTAGGTAATTTTTTAGTTCCAACAGAATCAATGTATCCAACGATAAAACCTAGAGACAGAATTTTTGGAAATATGTTTATCTATAAATTTACTAAACCTAAAAGAGAAGATATAATAGTCTTTAAAGAACCTATAAAAAATGAAGTTTTGTTTACTAAAAGGTTATTAGGTCTACCAGGGGATAAAATTAGTTTTGAAGATCAAAAATTATTTATTAATGATAAAGAATATACAAAAAGATTTTATATTTCCTTTGGTGACATACCAGAAAAGATTCAAGTGCCTTCTAAGGGTGATATAATTGAGATTGAAACAGGTATAAAACATATAAAAGAGTATTTTGGAAAAAAAGTTAATATAGAATTATTACAAAAGGAGATAGAAAAGAATAAACTAGATTTTAGTTTGATTCCAAATATAAAATTTTATTTAAATGGAAATGAAACAGGGAAATTGCTAGATTTACTACATTATAAAGAGGTTTATAAGCCTTTATTAGAAGGAAAAAAAGT
Organism: uncultured Fusobacteriaceae bacterium; assembly: GCA_964517235.1. GTDB lineage: Bacteria > Fusobacteriota > Fusobacteriia > Fusobacteriales > Fusobacteriaceae > CAZFBB01. Next base: position 10,111 of record CAZFBB010000041.1, on the reverse strand, counting down.
TAAAGTAAGATTAAAGCAAGATTATTATTTTGTATTGGGAGACAATACTGAAGGAAGCTTAGACTCAAGAGTATGGGGATTTGTGGCAGAAGAGAGAATAAAGGGAAAACCATTTATGAAGTTTTGGCCTATTAGTTCCTTTGGGAGGCTTAGATGATAATAAACGAGATTAATGAAGATATTTTGGATGAAATATATAAAATAGAAAAGGAATCCTTTTCTGATTCGTGGAGTAAAGATGTTTATAGAACTTTAATAAAAAAAGAAAATTCAGTATTATTTGCTTGGTTTGATAAGGAGAAGTTAATAGCTTTTGCTATATTAATTGATATGGTTGATTTTTATGAGTTATTAAAAATAGCTGTAACTCATGAAAAAAGACATATGAATGTAGGAAGTAGATTAGTAGGAGAGATAAAAGAAAATTTGTATAAAGATATCTATCTAGAAGTGAGAGTTAATAATATAAAAGCTATAAATTTGTATGAAAAAAGTGGTTTTATAAAAATAGGTAAAAGAAAAGCTTATTATCAAGATACAAAAGAAGATGCGCTAATATATTTATTAAAAAGGGTGATTTAAATGAGAAAGGGTATATATACAATAACTATTATATTGCTAATGGTGTTTTTTGTAATAGAAAAAATTGGATTGCAGAGTCAAGTTGTATACCCTGTAACTGTCACAACTTTGTTGTTAACTCTTATTTTGTTTTCAAATATAACACTACAATCCTATAAAAGTGGAGTTATGTTAAAGCATGTTGAGTATTTCTACTTTTTTTCGATTAGTTTTTTAATGTCTTCTGTTGTGTTTTATATATTAGTACGAAATTTAACCTTTAGTACATTTGATTCAATATATTTCTATGAATTAAAATATATAGAGATTATTTTGTATACCTTTGCTCTTTATTTAGTAAGAGATGAGAGGAAAAATAAGTTGTTTTATCTTCTTTTTTCAATGTTTTTAATAATTAATGTTTACATTTCATTTAACTATATGCAAGGAAGTCATATAAAACACATTCCTCTCATTATGTTCATTCAACTTTATTTAATGTACTTTTTGGTTAGTCATAAAAGGATGAAGATAGTCTTAACAGAAGTTTTAGAATATAGTATAATGAGTGAGGTAATATTTTATCTATATTTAGAAAGTTCAAGAATATCTTTATATGTGGGAGCTTTATTTTTATTTTTAGCTAGTTTAATTAGGCTTACTAAATTCTTTAGTGACCTTATAAACAGAGATTTTTATAGAACTACGTATATTAAAGAGAAGAAATCAAATAAATTATTAGCTCTTAATAACAGACCTATACTTCTACTTCAAGGGTATACAATTAAAAAAGCCAACAAAGCAAGTCTAGCTTTATTTGGATTAAAGCAAGTTGGTGAAATAAGGAATCAGAATTTATTTAATTTTATATCAGCTAAGGAATTAGGAGGATATAATTTTGAAAAAACCTTAGAAGAAGGGGAAAAAAAAGTAAATATAAAAACTGCAGATGGAAAAGAGCACAAGAAGATAGTTAATATATATAAGGTAAAGGGTGCAGTAGAAGAAGAATATATATTAGAATTTAAAGATGAAGCAGATTTTGGTGAAAAATTCTTTGATTTAAACGATAAATTGGAAAATGTAATTTATATTTATGAAAAAGGTGTTGGTTATAGTTATATAAGTAAAGGTGTAGAAAAACTTATGGGTTATAAACCAGAAGAGTTTTATGAAGATAAGTGGTTTACTAAAAAAATATCGCAAGATAAGAAATTTGAAAATCTACTCTATGAAGGTCAAGATTCAATGGTTATTACAGGGAAATATAAGAAGAAAAAAGGTGAAATAATTTATTTGAAAGAAGATATAAAAAGAGTAGAATTTGGAGAAAGAACTTTTTATTATGGAATTGTAACAGAAGTGACTAATTTAATTTTGGAAGTAGAAAAATATAAAGATATTAAAGAAGACTTAGAAGAAAAAAATAAAAAGAAAGATATGGCAATGTCTATAGTTTCTCATGAAATAAGGACACCAATTACAGCTATAATAGGTTTCTTAGAAAATATCCTTATAAATAATCATAGACTTGATGAAGATACAAGCAGTATGATAAAAAAGGTGTTTAGTAATTCTATAAGATTAAAAGAATTAGTAAATAACTTGTTAGATTTGAATAAATTAAATGCGGGTAAACTTGATATATATCTTGAAAAAACTGATTTATCCACTTTAGTTCAAGAGATAATACTTAATAATGAAACTTTAATTGATATAAAAAATATAAGGTGTATAAATGAATTAGGAAACAAAGATGAAGTTTATTGTGATTCATCGATGTTATACCAAATAATAAATAATGTTGTTAGTAATAGTATTAAGTATAACAAAGAGAATGGTAAGATAAAAATTACTAAAGAAGAAAATTTAAAAGAACTTATTTTGAAGATTGAAGATAATGGTGTTGGAATACCAGAAGAAAACAGGGAAAAAGTTTTTATGGAGTATGAACGTGTAAGAGGAATTAAAGAAAAAGGTACTGGCCTTGGACTTCCTTTAGCAAAAAAACTTATTGAATTAAATAGTGGGAAAATATGGTTTAAATCTGAAGTAGACAAAGGGACAACTTTTTACCTTTTATTTCAGAAGCCAAAAGAATAAATTAACTCACAAGAGTAAAAATATTAAAAAAATTTAGGAGGAGATTAGGTTGCAAACAAATGTTTATGTAAACCCCTTAGTAGAAAGATACGGTTCAAAGGAGATGTTATTTAATTTTTCACCAGATAAAAAATTTGGAACTTGGAGAAAATTATGGATAGCACTTGCTCAATGTCAAAAGGAATTAGGTTTAAATATCACAGATGAACAAATTGAAGAAATGAAAAAATATGTTGACGATATTAATTATGATATAGCTAAAAAAAGAGAAAAAGAAGTAAGACATGATGTAATGGCTCACGTGTTTGCTTTTGGAGAGCAAGCAACAAGTGCAAAACCAATCATTCATTTGGGAGCAACAAGTGCTTTTGTTGGAGATAATACGGATCTTATTCAAATTAAAGATGGCTTAGAAATTTTAAAGAAAAAACTGGTAAATGTAATAGATTCATTGGCTAAGTTTGCTATAGAGTATAAGGATATGCCTACATTAGGATTTACACACTTTCAACCTGCACAGTTAACAACTGTGGGAAAAAGAGCAACTTTATGGTTACAAAGTCTTGTTTTAGATTTTGAAGAATTAGAGTTTAAAATCGACACTTTAAGATTTAGAGGGGTAAAAGGAACGACAGGTACTCAAGCTAGTTATGCAGAGTTATTTAACCATGACTTCTCAAAAGTAAAAAAATTAGATGAAATGGTTGCTGAAAAACTTGGATTTGATAAGAGATTTATGGTAACTGGTCAAACTTATGACAGAAAAGTTGATGCTCAAGTATTAAATTTATTATCAGACATAGCTCAATCAGCTCATAAATTTACAAATGATTTAAGATTATTACAAAATTTGAAGGAGATAGAAGAGCCATTTGAAAAAAATCAAATTGGTTCATCAGCAATGGCATACAAAAGAAATCCTATGAGAAGTGAAAGAATCTCATCTCTTGCTAAGTATGTAATGTCTCTAGCAACTAGTCCCGCAATGGTAGCAAGTACACAATGGTTTGAGAGAACTTTGGATGATTCTGCAAATAAAAGGTTAGCTGTACCTCAAGCTTTCTTAGCAGTAGATGCAATGTTGCTTATTTGGCAAAATATATTAGACGGTATAGTAGTATACCCTAAAATGATAGAAAAAAGAATAATGTCTGAACTACCATTTATGGCAACTGAATATATCATTATGGAAGGTGTGAAAAATGGTGGAGATAGACAAGAGTTGCATGAAAAAATAAGAATTCATTCTATGGAAGCAGGAAAACAAGTAAAAGTAGAAGGTAAAGATAATGACCTTATTGAAAGAATACTTGAAGATGAATATTTTAACATAGATAAAAATAGACTTATGGAAATACTTGATCCTAAAAACTTTGTAGGATTTTCAAGTAATCAAACAGTTGATTTTGTGGAAACTGAAATTAAACCTATAGTGGAGAAATATAAAAATTTATTAGGTTTGGAAGCAAAATTACATGTATAGTTACTGAGGCTGAATATTCAGCCTCATTGTTGCATTTGATAAAGAAAGTAAAAAATAATTTTTGTTTGAAAATAAAGTTGGAGAAAATTTTATGGTAAATAATATTGAAAAAAAAAGAAAAGCACACCTTATAACTTTGGTACTGATGGCTCTTTATCTTTCACTATTTGAGTCTTTAGTACCTAAACCATTTCCGTGGATGAAACTAGGTTTAACTAATTTGAGCACTTTAATAGCTTTTATTATATATGACAGGAGGATGGGAGTAGAGGTATTCTTTTTGAGAGTATTAGTTCAAGGAATAATGTTAGGGACTTTATTAACACCTTCTTTTATAATAAGTTTATTGTCAGGAAGTGTTAGTGTATTCATAATGTATCTGTTATTTTCATATAAAAAATATTTTTCAACTATAGCTATTAGCCTTTGCTCAGGAATAGTTCATAATATTATACAATTAGTAGTAGTTTATTTTTTATTATTTCGTGATGTTGATATCTATTCAAAATCAGTAATATTATTTGTGTTAACATTTTTGATTATGGGAGCTATATCTGGTAGTTTAATTGGTTTAATAGCTTACAAGTATATAGAAAAGAAAGAAAACTTTGGAGGAATTAAAAATGGTAAGAAGATACTTTGGTACAGATGGAATAAGAGGAGAAGCAAATAGAGAATTAACAGTGGATTTAACTTTGAGATTGGGATATGCTCTTGGACATTATTTAAAAAAGAAAAATCCGGAGAAAAAAAGGATAAAAGTTATATTAGGAACTGACACGAGAGTATCAGGGTATATGTTAAGGTCTGCACTTTTTGCTGGTTTAACAGCATTAGGAGTAGAGATTGAATTTATAGGAGTTTTACCAACTCCAGGTGTAGCTTATTTAACTAGGAAAAAAAATGCAGATGCAGGAATAATGATTTCTGCAAGTCACAATCCAGCAAAAGACAATGGTATAAAGATTTTTGGTCCTAATGGTTATAAATTACCTGATAGTGTAGAATTGGAATTAGAAGCTTTAATGGATAATATGGAAGAAATTAGTAAAAATACGGTAGCAGGAGATAAAGTAGGGAAATTTAGGTATTCAGAAAATGATTATTATTTGTATAGAGATTATCTATTAAGTACAATAGAAGGTGACTTTCAAGGAATGAAAATTATACTTGATGTAGCAAATGGAGCAGCATACAGAATAGCCAAAGGTGTATTTAGTAAACTTGGAGCTGAGTTGGTAGTGATTAATGACGTTCCAAATGGAACAAATATCAATGTTAAATGTGGATCTACTCATCCAGAGATACTTTCAAAAGTTGTTGTAGGTTATGAAGCTGATATGGGACTTGCATATGATGGAGATGCAGATAGATTGATAGCTGTTGATGGAAAAGGGAATATTATTGATGGAGATAAAATTATTGCAATACTTGCAAAAAGAATGAAAAAAGAGGGGAAACTCAATGATAATAAGGTTGTAACTACAGTAATGAGTAACATGGGATTTGAAAGTCATTTAGGTGAAGTTGGTATAGATTTGATTAGAGCTAATGTGGGTGATAGATACGTTCTTGAAAAGATGAAGAGTCATGGGCTTAATCTTGGAGGAGAGCAATCAGGTCATATTTTAATGTTAGATTATAATACTACTGGAGATGGAGTACTTACATCTTTACATCTAGTTCAAGCTATAAGAGATGAAGGAAAATCTTTAAATGAATTGGTAGAAGATATTAATGATTGGCCACAAAAACTTATTAATGTAAAAGTAGATAATAATAAAAAAAATAAGTGGGCTACAAATAACGTAATTACTAATTTTATTGAACAAAAAGAAGAAGAAATGAGAGGACTGGGAAGAGTACTTGTTAGAACAAGTGGAACAGAACCTATAGTTAGAGTTATGACTGAAGGAAAAGAAGAAAAAATGGTAAATAGAGTTGCAGAAGAAATTGCAGAAATTGTTAGAAATGAATTAAGTTAAAAAGAAATTTTGATAATTTGAAATATCCAATATGAACATAATTATTGATAATTAGTGTTGATTGGTGATTAAAAATCCCATTTTATAATGGGATTTTGGATTTAAAAGAGTAAGAAATGTATGAGGAAGAAATTAAAAAAATATTCATAAGAAAATCAATCTAAATTAATAGTTTAACTTAAAGTTAGTCAAAAACATGTAAGTTGAGCTATTATTTAGATAAAGGAAAGTTAAAAAAAAGTCGAAAAATACATAGGGGGTTTTTTGTGTATAATGAATTTTCTAAAGTATATGATAATATGATGTCATATGTAGATTATGAATTGTGGATAGAATTAATTGAAAAATATCTTGATGAGTTTAAAGTAGAAAGTTTACTAGAACTTGGTTGTGGAACAGGAGAAATTACACTTCGTTTGTATAGAGATGGGTATAAAATAATAGGTACGGATATTTCACCAACTATGTTAGCTCAAGCAAGAAAAAAAGCAAAATTATATGGATATGAAATCGAATTTGAAGAAAAAAATATGATTGAAATTGATAATAAAGATAAGTTTGATGGTGTTATTAGTATCTTTGATACAATTAACCACTTGAAATCCTTAGAAGAATTATCAAAAGTGTTTGAAAATGTAAAAAATATTCTTAATAGTAATGGATTGTTTTTATTTGATGTTGTAAGTAGAGAGATGTTAAATGAAATGTTTGTTGATGGTATATTTGCCGATGATAGAGAAGATATAACAATATTATGGGAGCATTATTATGACGAAGAAACTCATTTAGACAATATAACAACTAGTTTTTTCATTAGAAAAGAAGACAACTTGTATGAAAGAATAGATGAACATCATGAAAAGATGATATTTACTCCTGAAGAGATAACAGAAGTGGCAAAGAAAAATAATTTTTCTTTGCATAAAGTAGAAGAGAATGACCAAATAGCTGGTGTAAGAAGTGTATATATATTTAGAAGGGATAATTAATGAAATTAGATAAAGAATTTTTTTATTATTTTTCACTATTGGGTCACTTGGGATTTGTCTTTATAGGTAATATTTTATTTTTTATTTTTGTTTATAAATTATATGAAAAATGGTATGGAATGAATACAATTTTATTTTTTGTCTTTCTATTTTTGGGCATTTTTAGTGCCTTTTATAATTGCTATAAACTTATTATGAAAAGGTAAAAATAAAATGTTTGATAAACAAACAATATATTGAGATAAAATTAACTTTTTTTAATTTTAATATAGAGTAGATGAACTTTTAACAAAAATATAACGAAATTTAAACATAATAACTTTGAAAAAACTTGAAATTACCTGTTAGCAATGTTATACTTTGCTTATGAGGTAAATATAAAATAAATTGGAGTATTAATGAATAAAGATTTAAAAAGCTTATTTAAGAATATATTTATTACAATTTTAATTGTTTTTTTCTATGGTTTATTAATCTGGGAAAAATCAATTTTTGTTGGTATGGTTTTAGGAGGTTTGATTTCGGCACTAACGCTTTTTTTGTTGTATAAAGATGCTGAATTTATTGTGTACTCTAAGGATAAACCTATGAAAAGGACTATTGTTGGTTATAGTAAACGATATCTAATATATGGATTTTTTTTGTTCATAATGATATATATTGATTTTCAGTGGTTCGTAGCAGGTGCATTAGGGTTATTGATAGTAAAATTTAATATTTTACTCAGAATGTTTTCAATTCATTTGAAAAATATAAAAAGCAATATTAAAAACTAAGGAAAGGGGGTAGAAAAAATTGAGATTGGGACCTTTAGAATTTGTAACGCCACCGTTGGTAGAAGGGCCAAAAATACTTTTTTATATACCTGTTCCAGATAGTTTTCCTTTGGCTATGCAAACAGCAGAGGGAAGCTATGGATGGCCAGTTACGATAACAGTAGCAACCACGTGGTTTATAATGTTATTATTCTATCTTGTTTTTCACTTTGGTATGAAGGACTTGAAAATAGTACCGAGTAGATTTCAAGTAGTTTTAGAAAGTATCTATACTGGTTTAGAAAGTATTGTAGAACAGACTTTAGGGAAATGGAAAAGGAAATATTTGGGTTATATAGGAACTTTAATGAGTTTTATATTTATCGCAAATATAATAACATTTTTTCCTATACCAGGGTTTGCAATGGAGGGAGGAGTTTTAACTATTACTCCTTTATTTAGAGCACCAACGGCAGATATAAACACCACGTTAGGATTAGCACTTATAACTACATTTACATTCTTAGCAGCTGCATTAAAAACTGGTGGTCCAGTGGGCTATATAAAGGGATTAATGGAACCAACACCTGTTATGTTACCAATAAATATAGTTGGTGAATTTGCAAAACCAACAAATATATCGATGAGATTATTTGGGAATATGTTTGCAGGTATGGTAATAATGGGATTGTTATATAAAGCCCTACCAGTAGTATTTCCAGCAGGTTTAAGTTTATACTTTGATTTGTTCAGCGGACTAGTACAAAGTTTTGTATTTACTATGTTAACAATGGTTTATATTCAAGGATCATTAGGAGATAGTGAGCCTGAGTACATTTAATTAAGATAAAAAATTAGGAGGTAAATAAATATGGATATGTTAACAGCTAAAACAATAGTTATAGCAGCATCAGCATTAGGAGCAGGTTTAGCAATGATAGCTGGACTTGGACCAGGAATAGGAGAAGGTTATGCAGCTGGTAAAGCAGTAGAATCAGTAGCAAGACAACCTGAAGCTAAATCAGATATAATCTCAACAATGGTAATGGGACAAGCGATTTCGGAATCAACAGGAATCTATTCACTTGTTATCGCATTAATCCTTCTTTACGCAAATCCATTATTAAACTTATTAGGATAATAAAATTATAGCGTAATCCATTGGAGAGAGGAGGTAGGATTTTGGGAACAACTACAATGCCTGCTGTTTCGATTGATGTAAATCTCTTTTGGCAGATAATAAACTTTTTAATATTAGTTGTAATCTTTAAGAAAAAATTCTTTAGACCTATGGGTGAATTTTTGGAAAAAAGAAAAGAACTTATAAAAAGTGAAGTTGAAGCTGCAGAAAAAAACAAAGAAGCAGCAATTAACACTAAAAAAGAATCTGAGGCAATATTAAAGGGTGCAAAATCTGAATCAAATAAAATTTTGGTAGATGCAGAAAGAAAAGCAGAAAATAGAAGGGAAATAATTCTAAAGGAAGCTCATGCACAAAGAGAAAAGATGATAAAATCAGGAGAAGCAGAAGTTGCTAAAATGAAAGATTCAGCTAAAAAAGAATTGGAAAAGCATGTTAGAGAAATAGCAGCTGATTTGGCTGAAGAAATAATTGCTAATAAAACATCTATTAGTTTAATAGATGAAGCAATAGATAAGGTAGGCGAAGACAAATGATAGATGCAGTTGTTGGAGCTAGATATGCTAAAGCAATATATGCCTTGGCAGAGGAAAACAAAAGTATAGAAAAAACATATGAAGAATTGAATTCTTTAATGGAAATCTATCAATTTGATAAGGAGTTCAAAAATTTTATTGATCATCCTTTAGTAAAAAGAAGTGAAAAAAGAGAGTTTGTTGCAAAATTATTTTCTGACAAATTTGAAGAGGAAACATTAAATATATTAGAGTATTTAGTTGAAAAAAATAGATTATCTTACATTAAATCTATTGTATCTGAGTATTTGAAAATTTATTATACTAAAAACTCAATAGTAGAAGCAGAAGCTACATTTGCAATTGAACCTAATAATGAACAAGTTAAGAAACTACTTGTTAAACTAGAAAAGAGAACTAATAAGAAAGTTAAGTTGAAAACAAAAGTTGATAAATCTATATTAGGTGGGATTGTAATAAGAATAGAAGATGAAATTATAGATGCTTCTGTTAAGAGAGAACTGGAAGCGTTCAGAAACAATTATTAATTCTGGAATGGAGGTGCAAAGACTTGAAAAT
>CAZFBB010000040.1:0-21051 GCA_964517235.1 uncultured Fusobacteriaceae bacterium | reverse complement strand
AGGGAGCAGACTGTAAATCTGCCGGCTCTGCCTTCGAAGGTTCGAATCCTTCCCTAACCACCACTATAAAATATAACAGCTTTTGCTGTTTTTTTTATTGCTAATTTTATTATTATTAAGTATACTCATACTAGAAATTAATTAGGAGTTGAACTATGAACAAAGATCTTTTTTTTGACTATATTAGTCGAATTTATCTTAAAAATCCATCTATGCTTCCCTTACCTTTGTGGAAGATAAAATCATTTTTATACAGTTCTGAAACTTATGTAAAAAAAATGGGAAATAATCTTTTTGCTATTCATAATGGAAGTGCATGGATAATATATCCTTTTAATAATAATATTGATTATGAACAGATTAAAACTCTAACTAGTTTAATTCTTAATGATAATCAATTATGTGATAAATTAAAAAATAATAATAATATTAATGGAATAATAAGAGTTTCAAATTTTTTATCTGACTTAAAAGAGGTTAATCTTCCGGATAACTTACAATTTAAAAAAGTAAGGTACAATCAAGAAAATGCTGTTTCTAATTTTATCTCTTTATGCTATGAAGATTTAAATATAAAAAAAGAGTTTATAAAAAAAATAAAACTTCATCCAACTTTCAACAAAGACTATTGGTGGTGGTTAGTTGATGAAAATCAAAAAAAACTAGCATTAGCAATAGGTGAGTATGATGACGAAATCAATGAAGGAACACTAGAATGGATACAGGTTCATCCTGATTACAGGCGAAAAGGTTATGGAAGTATGATAGTTAATAAACTATTAAATGAAATGGATAAAAGATGTGATTTTGTTACTGCTTCTACAGAACACTTCCAATCTAAATCAGTTGAAAAGTTTTACATGAAAAATGGCTTTAAAAATAAAGAAACTTGGTGGATAGTTGATACAAGTTTAATATAAAAAAGGTTAGAAATTTTCCTAACCTTTACTTTTTACCCCATATAATAATATTACTCTTGTATAGGGTCTCCAAAAACCTCTTGGATCATAAAACTTACCTTTTTCAACATATTTTTCTAGTACCTTCAAATTTTTTGCAAAACTTTCCACTACTTGCTTTGTTTTTTCTTCTATACTAGTAGAAAAAGTCTCGTTATTATCTTTGGTTTCTTTATAATTATAGCTTTTAAGTTCACTTTCAACATGAACACCTAAGTATTTTGCAATTTGATTTATTGCATTTTCTTCTGCCAATTTTGTAGCAGTGTATTCATCTTGAGAAAATGTACTTATTCCTGTAAATAACTCATACTCTTTATACTTATCCTTTACACTATCAAGATTATACGTCCAAGTAGGTCTATTCCCAGGGTATTGTTCTTCTATAATAAAGTCATATGCTTTTGGGTTTTTAATAATTTTTTTTTGAGTTTCTTCTACTTCTCTGCTTCTAAGATTAGTACAAGCACCTAATAAAAAAAGTACAAAGAAAAATATCAATTTTTTCATATAAACACCTACTCTGTTAATCGATCTAACTCTTTTATAGCTCTTTCTAAAGTTGCTTTCTTTTCAGTATTTCTCTCTGCTATAGCTTTTTCTTTTAATATTTCCTTTTGACTTTCTTTTATTTCCTCTTGAGCTTTTCTATATGCTTCTCTTTCTAAACCGTATAAAACATAAGTCTGAACATAAGTTTCCCATATTTGTTTAGAAGAGTATCTCTCTCCCCATTCAGTATAAGATTCTAAAGTTTTTATTCCTTCTGCAAAGTTTTTACTTATTTGACTAATTTTTGCTTCACTAGCTTCAGCTACATCAACAAAATCAACTCCGGCAGTACTAAATACTTTTTTAAGATTATTTTCACCGTATGTTCCAAGGTAAGTAATAGCTTTTTGTATTGCATCTTGCTCAGCTAATCTAACAGCATCTCTTTCATTTCCTGTAAATGGAGATATACCAATAAACAGCTCATATTCAGGGAATTGAGAAGTTGCTTTATAGGTTGAGGTTACCCAAGTTGGTTCTTCTAAAGGTCTTGCTCTACCTATTTTTTTCTGACCAATTACTGGTTCTTTTTCTAATACTTCTACTTCACTAGCAAGATTTCCACCTTTTACACCAGTTTCTTTATTAGTACACCCACTTATTATCATACTTGCTACTGCAAGGGCTATTAATATTTTTTTCATAATGCCTCCTTTATATTCTTTCTAATAAGTACTCAAACCTATTATCGAAATAATTTAATCCAAACTTAATGGTTCTGGAATTTTTATTTCTTATTATTTTAACAACTTTATCTATAGAGATTTTTATATCTCCTTCTTTTTCTACCCTAAACTTTTTAGTATCTATGAATATTTCATTTTTTTTGTTTAGAAAAATTAATTTTTCTTTTAGAAAAGCATCAAGTTCAAATTCTTCTAAATATTTTTTATTAGTTTTTTCTTCTAGCGGATTAAAAACTATAGTATTTTCAATAGTTTCTGCCATTTGATATGTGAATAAATTAGCCAAATTAATCTCTCTTATTTTATCTTCAATAATATTTACTTTTTTAATCTTTTTGCTTTTATTATTTACAAAAGTTATAGGAATCTTATCCTTATCCATTTCAATATTTATTATTTCATTTGTTGTTAAATCTATATAGATATGTTTTTTAGATATAAATTTATTATTGATAACATAGTCATTTTCTTCACTTCTACCTATACTAATTTTATCTTTGTAAAATATTTTATAAATTTTATCCATTTTTTTATCAATTATACTTAATAAAAAATGACCAATATCTTTATAAGATTCTTCATTTTCTTTATATTTGGCCTTTAAGGTATTTTCTAGTTCTTTAGAAAAAGTGAGGTTACTTTTTAAAAGCATATTGTTAATTTCTTCAATTTTGATATTTTTATCTATTTCTTTTTCCAAATTTTTCAAGTGTTCCAACTCTTTTAATATATCCAAATCTAAACTTTCTATTTTCCTAATAAATTTTTCTACTAAAAATATGTAATTTGGATAAAAATCAATATCTTTTATGAATAATTTCTGAAAATTTTGATTAAAAAATATTTTATTATAATCTCTAAGACTCTTAAGGGTTAAACCTCTCATTTCTTCTACAGCTCTATTACTTTCTTTTGTATTTTCAATTCTTTCAAAAATACTATAATTTCTCATTAGACCATCATAATCTTCATAAGTACATTCATTTTCTATAAATAAATTTATACTTCTATATGAAAAAAACTTAGTAATTATACTTTTTAAATATATATAATTTTTACTATTAAAATATCTAATAAACTTCAAAGCTTCTTGTATCTTTATTCTATTTGCTTTTATAAACAATATCCTATCATCACTAATATCTTCAAGGTATCTCATCTCTTTTTCATACCTTTTTTGTATCTCTTTTGTTATAGTCTTTATCACTTCATTTTTATTATTTTTATAATTTTTAATCTTTTCTCTCACAAAATCAATTTTTTCTTCTTTTAAACTCATTATGTTTTCAAATAATATATAAGCATCTCTATTTTCTTGAAATTTTTGTAAAACTTCTACCACACTTGGTAATTTTTCGCCTAATTCTATTACTCTTTTTAATTCTTCTAAAAATTCTAATTCCTCTTTATAATAGTCAAAATCATCTACTCCCTCTAAAAAAAATGTGAATAAATGAGTATGATATTCTTCTTTAGTTTTGGCAAGTTCTCTTTCTGCCTTTCTATCTTTACCATTACTTCTAAAGTATGCAAGGTAAAAATGGCCTATTGCTTGCTGATATAATCTAAATTTTTCATACCTTTCCTTTGTATCATGAGCGTCATAATAATAATTCTCCCCTAACTTCAAATCTTTTAAAACTGTTTTTGAAGATATTATCTCTATATGTTTTGCTAACCAATCTTTTTTAATTTGTCTATCATTATAAATCATTCTAGATTTTTCTTCAATTTCTTCTATTGAATAAATTAAATTTTTCATTTTTTCCCCTATTTACTAAATATTTTTTTTAATCTTGATTTTTTTTCTATTTTTTTTTCATCCTCTCTATTATCTATATGAACTATTTCTTTCTCAAACTCTTCCTTTGGAACTTCTGTTTTTTCTTCCTTTTTTTCCCTAAATTCCTCTAAAGTCCCAGATAAATTGGCCCACATTTCTCCTTCTCCTAAATTTTTCCTAACACCATATCCATTTTTATACATAAGAGATAAGAGTTTTTGAGCTTCTTTATTATTAAGCTTAGCACTATGCAATATATAATCAAAAGCTTTAGTATAATTTTGAAGTACTTCTTTTCCTTCAAAATATATTTTACCCAATAGATAAAGTGCTTGACTAGCTCCCTCATTAGCAGCATTTTCTAGCCATTTTTTTCCTTTAACAAAACTCTTTTCTTTTATTTTTCCTTCGATATAAATATTAGCTAAGTAAAGCATAGCATCTGTATTTTTTTGTTTAGCACTTTTTTTTAAAAATTTTATACCCTGTTCATAATCTTTTTGTTCACCTTCTATCAAAAATTTTCCATAAAAATACTGTGCTAAATTAAGTCCACTTTTTACTACTTCTTCATAAAGTTCCTTTGCAAAAGTTTCATCTTTTTCTGAACCTAATCCATATTGATACATGTATGCCAAATATGTCTTTCCTTGTTTATTATTATTTTTAGCACCTCTCTCAAATAATTTAAAGGCTAAATTAAAATTCTTTTCTGTTCCTAAACCCTCTAAATACATCCTACCTAAATTTACCTGACCATTTATGTTCCCATTCTCACTTGCTTTTCTATACCAATTGAGTGCTTCTTGATAATTTTTGTCGTTACCCAACCCTTCTCTATACATAAAAGCTAAATTAACTTGAGCAGAGCTATTCCCATTAAGTGCTGATGCTTTATACCAATTAAGTGCCTCTAAATAGTTTTTTTCTACTCCATAACCATTTTTATACATAAATCCAAGATTATTTTGAGCAGCAACATGTCCTCCTTTAGCACTTTTCAAATACCATTTAAAACTCTCATTCAAATCCTTTTCTACACCATATCCAAATCTATACATGAGTCCCAATTGATTTTGACAACCTCTATGACCTAGCTTTGCACCTTTTAGGAAATATTCAAAACTTCTTCCATAATCATTGTTAAAGTGTGTATTATAGATAACTCCCAATTGATAATAACTATTTGGATAATCTATTTTAGCTAAGTTTTCTAATATCTCTAGAGTTTTATTTATGTTTTTATCTTTATAATAAAAACTCAAACTATATTCAGCTTCTCTCGAGCCTTCTAATATCATTTTATTATAAGATTCTAAAAGGGAACTTTCTACTTTATCCCTATTAAAATCAATTTCTGTTTTTCTCAAATTTTCATCTAAATAACTATTAATTTTATTTTTAATAGTTAACAGTAAATATTCTTTTTCTATTTTTACATATATACTGGATAAATATTGATAAAACAAGTCAAAACTATCCCTAATTCTATAACTAGATTCTTTTATATACATATCCAATAAAAAGTCAATTTCTTCTAGAGAAAAGTCCGATTTCTCTACGCTACTTTTATATAAAGAGTAATAAAAATTTTTAAAATAATCTAGCCCAAATTTTTCTTCAAAAATTTTTAAGAATTCACTTTTATCCATATTTATTTTGGCTTCTTTTATAAAGTAAAATATATTTATTAAAGTAGAAAATTCTTCTATAGAGTTAAATCTAAATTCAGCTACTTTGTTTAAATTAGAAAGTAATAATAAATCAAAGTAGAAATTACCCTTATAATTTATCCTTTTTTTCAATATATCTTTCGTTAATTTTTCCACTGAATAAGGATATTCATATATATATTCATAAATCATTAGTGCTAGACTATATATATCAGATATTCTATCTTTTCTATTCTCTCTTATTATTTCAGGTGCCATATATTTTACAGTACCTAATTGTTGATTTTTTATATTTGCCAAACCTAAATCTAAAATTTTTACTTTATTTTTATAATATATTAAATTTTGAATTTTTATATCACCATGGAAGATCTCATTTTTTTCAAGAGTTTCATAAGCTTTAAATATTCCTTTTACAACTTCCATTTTATCTTCTTTATTAAAAATATCGACTCCTTTAATATATTCCATAATTAAAATTGGTGGATTTATCTTATCCTCCTTAAAAAATTCAATAAATTTAGGGCTTATTGTTCCTTCTAATCTCTTAAGTATATCTCTTTCATTGTAGAGATACTTATACAAGCTTTCTTCTAATAAAATTTTTGCTATAAATTCACTATTATTTTTATCCCTTAGCAAATATACTCTTGAATTTGAACCTCTATATATAATTTTTTCAATAACATATTTTTCTTTAAGAGATTTTCCTACTTCATCACCACTTAATAGGTCAAAGGAAGTTCCGTAAAACTCCTCTAATATATAAATTGTTTCATTTTGAACTTCCATAATAACCTCCTTATTCTATCTACTATTTTAACATATTTTTACTCAGATTTACATATTTATGAGGCAAATTATAATAAGCTCTTTTTTTTCTAAAAAATTCTTTTGTTAAATTAGAGTTAAAAATCTAAATCAAATTATATAAAAGCAATTTTTAATCAAAAATTAATATATGCTATAATTTATTTTAAACTATAGATTTTTTTTATATTATCGATAATATAGATAGATAATTTAGATTAAAATTTGAAAGGAACTATTATGAAGTATAGAAAAAGAAAATATACAAACAAAACACACACATTTTTACCTATAATTGCTATAATATTAACATTAATTGCTTTTTATACTATACCTAAATTATTTAGGAAAGAAGTTGTAAAAGAAGGAGTAGAAGAGTTAGTAGAAGAAATTACAGAAGAGAAAAAAAAAGAAATTTTCATTGAAGAGTTGGAAGTATTAGAGGAGAAAATCCCCCTTGAGAACTTTGGATTTGAACTAAAGAAGAAAAACGAAAAGGATATTCCATTTGTTGAAGATTATTCTTTATCAAATATTTATGATAGAGATGCTGTTGAAAGTGAATTTAATTCGTCCACTTTAGAGAAACCATTTAAAGAGAGGGAATTAGAGAAGGGAGAACTTATTAAAAAAGCCGAAAAAGGATTAAATGAATGGAGAGATGATGAAACTCTATTTGATTACCTGAAGGAAGAAAGTTTAAGGGAGTTAAAGAAGAAAGAGGAAGAAAGATTAGGTGAATAATATGAAATATTTTTTAATCTTATTTGTTACTTTTACAATTTATGGCGATAACATAGACAAATACTTTAAAGAAAGCATTATCAAGAAGGAAGAAATGGAGATAAAAGCAGAAAAAAAACTTGAAAATGCTGAAGAAGAATATTTTCTTAGTATGGAAAGTAGATTTAGAGCAATAGATCAAATTTGGGGAGAGCATTTAAAATCAACTCCGGAAAAATATATTGAATACACAAAAAATAATAAAGTATACACTTCTATTGATTTTGAAAAGGGACAAATTGAATTTGCTCTTATTGATACAGATAATAAATCTGAAGAGGAAAATAAAAAATTATTGAGCCAATCAATATTAAATACCTTGAAAAAAGAAGTAGAAGTAAAAAAAGGAAAAAAAGTTTATTTATTAGATGACCAATTACCTTATGAGGAAGATAAAAGGGAAACGTATGTTTACAAAATTGTAGACAATTTTCTTAAAGAAAGCAAAAGTATTAATGGTTATAATAGAGAGATATACAAAGTTAAAGTTGACATGCTACCTAATCATTTAGAAGAAAGAGCAAAAGTTTATAAAGAAATTGTTAATTTTAACTCGGAACAATTTAATATTCCAAAGAATATTATTTATGCTATAATACATACAGAGTCTCATTTTAATCCTATGGCTATTTCAGGTGCTGGTGCTTATGGTTTAATGCAACTTATTCCAAGTGCTGGAGGCAAAGACGCTTATGGGTATCTCACTGGACATTATATCTCTCCTTCTCCAGAGTATTTATTTGTTCCCAAAAACAATATAACTCTAGGAAGTGCTTATTTACATATACTAATTAATAATAATTTTAGTAGTATTATAAATGCTGAAAATAAAATGATTCTTGCTCTGACTTCTTATAACTGGGGTATGGGAAATGTTAAAAAAAGGATAGAATCTGTAATTGATGTTAACAAATATAGTCCAAATGAATTAATTAAATTTATTCAGAATTCGAATACTATTCCAAAGGAAACTAGAGATTATATAGTTCATATTATGAATCGAAGGGAATTGTATAAGAATTTTTAGGTTTTTTTACAATTAAATTATATAATCAACTTAGAAAGAGGCTAATTAAAAAATTAACCTCTCTTTAAAGATAAAGGATTGGCTTTAAAAATCAATCCTTTTTTATTTAATATTTTCAAATTAATCATTTTTAAATGTATTTGCTACAAAAATGGCTATAGATATCTTAATTACTTCTCCTAATAAGAAAGGCTTTAATCCCATATTTAATAATGAATTTATTAATAGAAACTCTCCCTTAATAATTCTAAACCATAAAGCTAACTGTATTAATCCAAATCCAAAAATAACTATTAAACCTGTTACAGATAACAAAATTAAATTTGCTATAGGGGTAGTATTGTCATTAAATTTTTCCCTTATGTATGCAATTAAGTAGGCTGCTATGGCAAAACCTATTAAATAACCTCCTGTTGCTCCTGTAAGAACACTTAAACCCCCTCTTCCACCTGAAAACCATTTTATTCCTACTAATCCCATTCCTATATAAAGTAACTGAGATTTTAGAGCCCATTCTTTTTTCAAAAATAATCCACTTAATAAAACAACTAATGTTTGAGCTGTTATTGGAACTGGTGTAAATGGTAGTGGTATTTTAACAAAAGCAGAAATTCCTGTTAAAAGAGTAAATAATAACATTAAGCCAATTTGCCCTTTTATATCTAATTCATTTCGCCATGTATAGTATCTATTTCCTCTTAAAATATTTTCCATTGTATCAACTCCTTTTAGATATATCCATATTATAATTATATCTTACTTATTTTGTCAAGAATTAAAAATTTATTTTTCATATATATAATTAATAATTCTCATTAAAGATTGAAATAAATTTTATAAAATCATATAATTATTTGAGGTGATTATATGAAAAAAATATTATTTTTATTTAGTATTCTATTTTTATTTTCTTGTTCAAGTGTAGAAAAAAACCTAAATTTAACAGAAGAATCTTTTATATTTAACTTGAATAAAATCAATTTGGAAGAATATCAAAATGAAAATATAAATTTGTTAGTAAAAAATAATACAGGAGAGAAATTAAAAATTTTTGTTGAAAGTAAGTTATACGTAATTATTGATGGCGAAAGAAAAAAATTATTTAGAAAACCATCTAATAGTATAAATCCAAACATAAATATAGAAATCGATACAGGCAGTAGAAGAAATAATAATTTTGACCTTGGTTTAACTTTTAATAAAGAATCCCACTTAACACAGCTTGGTACAAGTAAAGATTATGCTATTTTACACTTTAATAAAAATGAAGAAAAAATAATAATATTAAACTTTTTTTTAAAAGATTTATTTTATTTTCACGGAAAAAATAAGATAGAATTAGGAAGTAAGGGAATAGAAGTAGAAGGGGATTTGGAGTTTTACACATATAAGATGAAATTGCCAATAAAAATTATTCCAATAAAAATAAAAATTTAATATAAAAGAAATTTTATTAACTTTTGGATTACCCTCTAGTGAAACTTTAATATTTTAAAGTATCTAAATATAATCATTTTGAATCAAGTTGAAAGTGAAAGAATAAATATAAGAAAAACTAAAGACTTTTAAGCAAAAAAAGACTAATAACTAAATTAGTCTTTTAAACTTTTATTTTTTGTCTATACTACAACTATCTTTTTTACTTTCTGGGCAAGATGAACACTCACATCCACCACCATTTTTTTTGAATATTGAAAATAACTTTTTAAGCGAATATCCAATAGGTATTGCCAAGATAGCTAAAATCATTATAGTTTTTAAATTCATAACATCACCTTATCTTAAAATCTTCTACCCTAAATAAATAATCTTCCTATTTGATATACTAATACTGAAATTGCATATGGCACAATAGAATAGACTACCATAACCATACCTAACATCTTCCATCCAAATTCTTGTACATATGCTCCAAGAGTAACAACACAAGGAATTACAAGCAAAACAAATACCAAATATGCATAGGCTTTAATTGGACCTTCTTTATCCCCTTCCCAAAGTGTACTCAAAGCTTTTATAACACCACTTCCACCTTCTTCTTCTACTTCTTCAGCACTTGGTGCCGTGAATAATCCTAATAAATCTAAACTAACCATGGCTTTTATAGCATCTATAGTAGCATCTTTAAAGCCAATAAGTTGTGCACTAGTGTCTTCTCTAAAAGTACTCTCTTCATCCTCTT
This sequence comes from uncultured Fusobacteriaceae bacterium, assembly GCA_964517235.1. Classification (GTDB taxonomy): domain Bacteria; phylum Fusobacteriota; class Fusobacteriia; order Fusobacteriales; family Fusobacteriaceae; genus CAZFBB01. The sequence continues at coordinate 10,596 of CAZFBB010000040.1, read as the reverse complement.
CATCTTCTTCAACAGTTTCTAACACTTGTCCCATAAATCCAACTACAACTTCTTTTGCAATTAGACTTGGCGGAATAGCAGCAACTGGTTCCCATCTATCTCCAAATCCTGCAGGGACAAATATAGGCTGAACAGCTTCGCCAAATTTACCAATAAATGAACTATTAACATCACCATTATTTGGGAAATATATTAAAGCCCATAACAGTACTAACATTCCCAAGATAATTGTTCCAGCTTTTTTAACATATGACCATGTTTTTCTAAAAGTAGAACTTAATACCATTTTTGCAGTAGGTACTCTGTATGGGGGAAGTTCTATAAGCAATGCTTTTTCTTCAGATTTGAAGTATGGATGATTACTAAATACCTTTCCTAACAATATTGCTACAATAACTCCTAAAATATATAAACTAGCAATTATTAAACCTGCTTTTGCTCCAAAGAAAGCAGCAGTAAATAGCGCATAAACTGGTAGTCTAGCACCACAACTCATAAGAGGAGTAATAAGTGCAGTTAATCTACGGGATTTTTCATCTTCTAATGTTCTTGTTGCATAGATACCAGGAACAGAACATCCAAAACCAAGTATCATTGGAAGAAATGCTTTACCATTAAGTCCTATACCTCTCATAATCTTATCCATTAAAAAAGCAACTCTCGACATATATCCGCTTTCTTCTAATATTGCCAAGAAAAAATATAAGAATATCATTAAAGGAACAAATACTAGCACCCCTCCTAAACCACCAATTAAACCATCTATAACAAATGATTGTAACCAATCTGGCGTACCTTCTACTCCAATTGCTACATATTTACCAACATAGTCAGCAATAAATCCATCTACCCAATCTATATATGGTCCACTTCCATTAAATGTAAATGTAAATACCAACATCATAATAAAGAAGAACAATATAGGACCAGTTATCTTGTTAAGTAATATTTTATCTATTTTATCTGTAAAATCTAATCTTCCCTTTAGTGATTTAGTCAATACTTTGGCTAAAATTCCCTTTATAGCACCATATCTACCTTCAGCCATAATAGTTTCTACATCTTCATCAAAATGTTTTTCTAATGTTGCTATATTTTCTTTTGCAAAATCAAAGGTTAAAATACCATATTTTTTTAACTTTTCTCCAAAATGTCTGTCTTCTTCCAAAATTTTAATACTTGTATAATCTATTGAAAATTTGCCATTCAATTTTTCAAAATTTTCATGTACTTTAAGTTTTTCTTGTACTTTTGAAATTTCCTCTTCAATAATGTGGTTAAATCTTAATTCATAGTTAATATGTTTTTGTTCCTTATGTTCTTTGGCTATATCTATAGATTTCTTCAATAAATCATTTAAACCTTCTTTAGTTTTGGCACTTGTTGGTACAGCTTCTACTCCAATAAGTTTCTCAAATTCATCTAAATTTAATTTGTACTCTAACTTTTTAAACTCATCATAAATATTAAGAGCTAAAACCATAGGTTTTCCAAGTTCTTTTAATAATGTAGTTAAATACAAGTTTCTCTCTAAATTTGTTGAATCAAGAACATTTATAATTACGTCTGGATTTTCGTCTATTATATAATCTCTAGTAATAATTTCCTCCATAGTATATGGACTAAGACTATAAACTCCAGGTAAATCTACTAGCTTAATATTTATACCTTCAAAAATTAACTCTGCTTCTTTCTTTTCTACTGTAACACCAGGCCAGTTACCAACTTTTAGTTTTGACCCAGCAATAGCATTTATTAAAGCAGTTTTACCTACATTAGGATTTCCTGCAAAGGCTATTTTCAACATAAGTCTAATTCCTCCTATTTTTCAATAATAATATTTTCTGCATCCTTTTTTCTTATGGCTATATTTGTCCCTTTTATATTATATTCTTGAGGATCTCCTAGGGGAGCATTACGCTCAAACTTGATTGTTTCACCACTAGTCACACCCATATCAGATAGTCTTTTTTTAAGTTCTCCTATCTTTCCAATCTTAATAATTTTTCCCTCTTCGCCCCTTAAAAGTTCATTAAGTTTCATTTGCACCTCCAAATACTATTGTTTAGTCTAATTTAGTTTTTTTATAATAAAAACACTCCTAAAAATATAATATTACCCACAATAAACTTTGTTAGTTTAAAATATTTTTATAATCAAACTATATTTTCATAAATGATTATATCACAAAGTGTATAAAAAATAAATATAAAAGTTTAATAATCAAAATATTCCCATTAATAAATTTAATTAAAAGTACTCTAAAAATTCAATTTAATTTGAATAACAAATATTTTTGTTAATTAATTAACTATATAGGTTGTTATATTATAAAAATATTATATAATTCAAACTTGAAAATATCAATTATTACTAATATTAATGTTTTATTTACATAAAAATTTTTGATTTTATTACAAATTATAAGTTAAATGTTGTTTTAAAAATAATAATTTCACTTTTTTAAATTATAAAATTGAAAAAATAAAGTTTTCTAATTTATTGGATTTTTTAATTTTTTTTAATATTTTAAAACTTATTTTTGTACCACTTTTAGAAAAACAGGTATCAACTTTTAAATATTGTAAAATTTATTTTTAACAAAACTGACAACAAAAGATGATACCAAATAACTATCATAAAATACTTTTAAAAATTAAAGCTTGAATCTAACTAGCAACAAAGGCTTTAATTAACTCCCATTTATCAGCTATCAACTTTTAGAAGGTTTTATAAGAATATTAAAAAGATTTTATATTACTTTAAATTCTTTCAGTAAACTAATGTACACTTTGACACCTTCTACTAAAACTTCCTCAACAAAATTAAATCTACAGTTATGAAGAGGATTATTATAACCAACTTCATCATTTTGAGTACCTAAAAAGAAGAATAATCCGTCAACAGCCTCTTGATAATAAGCAAAGTCTTCTGCCAGCATTACCGCTTCTGCTTCTCTAAAATCCATGTTTGATACAGCATTTTTAAAAGATTCAAATAGTTTTGGTGAGTTATATACTGCAGGGTAAAGAGGTCTTATATCCTCTTTTATCTCTACACCAAAAGCCTTTTCAAAACCTCTATTTATTTCTTTTAGTCTAGTCATCAAAAAGTCAAATTCTTCTCTGCTGAAAGTTCTAGCAGTTCCTTCTATTCTTACATGCTCAGCTATAATATTTCTAGCACTTCCTCCTACCATCTTTCCAAAAGTAAGTACAGCATTACTCATTGGACTGATATTTCTGCTAATTATACTTTGATAAGCTTCTAAAAGTTTTGAGGTAATAAGTAAGGTATCTATGGTTGCATGTGGCATTGCTCCATGTCCACTTTTTCCTTTAATATCTATATCTATTTCGCCTGTTTGAGCCATTAATGCCCCAGCTTTTGTAGCTATTACTCCTTCAGGTAAAGTAGGAAATAGGTGTAATCCAAAAATTGCTTTTACATTATATTTTTTTAAAATTCCATCTTTTACTATAAATTGAGCTCCACCTGGTCCTTCTTCAGCAGGTTGGAATATAAGTAAAATGCTTTTTTTAAGTTTTTTGTCTATTAAATAATGAGCAAAACCAAGCATAGTCGCCATGTGACCATCATGACCACAAGCATGCATCTTTCCCTTGTGTTGACTTTCAAATTCGACTCCTGTTTCCTCTTCTATATTAAGAGCATCAATGTCAGTTCTAAATGCATACGTTTCAGAACTATCCTCCCCTTTAATGTAAACTAATAATCCCGTTTGACATACATCAATAGGTTTATACCCCATACTTTCCAGTGTTGCACGAAGATAGGCATTTGTTTTAAACTCTTCAAAACCTGTTTCTGGTATTCTATGTAAATGACGTCTATATTCTTTCATTTTTTGACTAATTAAATCTAAATTCATGATTCCCTCCTAAGCTAGTTTATTAAAGGATAGTATATCAAATAACTAAAGAATTTTGAAGCTTATTTCCTAAATAAAATAATAAAATCCAATAAAAGTATTGTTTCACAAAAAATTATAGAATAAGATATTTATGGCTTAGATTAATTGAAAGGAGAATTTATATGAAATCAACAATCACAGTACTCTTATTAGTTGTATTGAGCTTAAGTATTGCTTCATGTTCAACTATGGAGAAAAAAAAGGATATGACTGAGGAAAAAGTAGTAATGGATAAGATGACAAATAAGTATATGGATGTTACAGCAATGGAAGCTTATAAGATGATAATGGATAATCCCGAAATATTTGTTATTGATGTTTCGCCTCTTTATAATCAAGGTCACTTGCCAGGTGCCATTAGTGCTCCTTTAAGTGATGGAACTTTAGATAAACTTATTCCTACTTGGAATATGACGGGAACTTATTTAGTATACTGCCATGCTGATGAGCCTGCTATGCAAGGTGCTCAAAAATTAGTAGATGCTGGATTTATGAATGTGTATAGATTGCAAGGAAATTATACTGCTTGGATAGAAGCAGGATATCCTGTAGAGTAAAAACTATATAATTATTAAAATATAAAATTTTTTAGGGGTAAAAAACTTAAGAGTATTTTACCTCTTTTATACTAAATTTTAGACTATTTTCTATTTAGCATTAAAAAAGAAACTAAAGAAAAAAGTTTTGAAAAAATGTCATTACTTCTGTCTTGATACAAAAGTAATACAAAATTTACTTGGGATAAATTCCTCCTTATTTAGTGAAAATCAACTACTTATACAAGAGATTTAAGTACCACTACTTCAAAGTTCACTCTTAAAGAGCTCAAATAACTTCCATTTCTTATATAGGTATATCTAAATAAAAAAACAAATAAAACCTTTTTTAAGAAAATTTTATTTGTCTTCAGTCTCAGTTGTCCAATATGGACAACTTCAACAATATATTAATTTCCTTCTACTCTATCTAATTCCTTTAATACATTTTCCATATTAAAATCATAGATACTTTTCATATTTTTACTAAGTGAAAATTTACTAAAATCAATAGCTTTCAATCTTTCATAAGTAATAGGGTTTTTATAAAGTTTATCAATAAATAAATCTACATTATTTTCAGTTATGATTACTATATCAGTAAAAATAGTATAATTATTACTTCTATATTCTTTTCCTCGTAGATAATCATATAATATTAATAAAGAAAAAGCTCCATCTACTTCGTGACCTCCAATAGTAGCAATGACTTTACCTTCCTTTATATAATCGAAAATTTCAGGGTCAAAGTTATATGTTGTACTATACAGATTTTTTCCAAATTCGATTTTATTTTTATTTGTATAATCAAAAACACCTTTTAATATATTTTGGCTACCAGTCCAAATTAACTTTAATTCATTACTACTATACCTACTATATATTTGATTAAATTTTATTTTTGATTCAACTCTATCCCAGTTGTTAATATTTGTATGATAGAGCATATTTATACCTTTGTTTTTATTTAAAAATTCATTTATTCCACTTTCTCTAATTATTGCAGCACCTGTAGATTTTTGTCCATTTAAAGCTATAAAATCGAATGTTTCTCCCAATTTATTTATGACATTCTCAAATAAAAGTTCACTAGCTTTAAGTTCATTGGGGTATATTTCATATAACCATTGGGTATATAATTCTCTGGGCATTCCCATTTTTTCTTGCTCTTCACTACTCATAGGGCTATTAAATAATATTGCCTTTACTTTATTTTCTTCAGCTAATTTTATAATTCTACCACCTTGATTTTTATAATTATTAAAAAGTATTGCATCGATATTTTCCTCTTCCATTAAACGTTTTGCTTCTGAATAAAAATTAACATAGTTATCTTGGGCAAAATATATTATAAGTTCCATATCTAAATCTTCAGCAGCACTTTGTGCATACATAGCTACACCATTCCAAAATATGCTTTCTCTTGGACAAAGCAAGGCAACTTTGTAGTTTGAACCTAGTATAACAGTTGAAAGTACTATAAAATAAATAAAAATCTTTTTAATCATAATATCACTCCATATCTATTAGAATAACTGAATATCTCTTTATATATATATCCTATGCCTATTTTTTTTTGAAAAAAACTCTAATTGTCTAAAGTTATTAATAGAAAAAATTATATAAGTGAATTTATCCATGACTATTTAAGTTAAAAGGTTAAAAAATTGTTGTAATAGAACCTATAAAGTGGATGCTTAATAAAAAAATCTCGTCTTTAGAGGTTTTTTGTTATACTAAAGTTAAAGTATTAATTATGAACGGAGTAAAAGATACTTTCTGAAAAAGAAGGAAATAGATAATTATTAAGTTACTACACTAACTATAAATATCTGTAGAATTTAAAAAAGATGACTCTTATTCAGTACAGAAATCATCTTTTATCAATAATATAAATAGACTCTTTATTAAATTGTCCCTAAGATAGTTTCCATTTTAAAAAGGTGGTCAGAAACAATAACAAATAAAATATTTTTTACCTTATATAGGATAATATCTCATATGCTAAAAGTTTTTTATCCATAGTTTCTTTTTTGAACATTTCCTCTTTTTTATTAATTATTATAACAGTATTATTGTCACTACCAAAGTTTTCTACGCTATTTGCTACTATTATATCCATATTTTTTCTAGACAATTTACTCTTAGCATTTTCTACCAAATTCTCACTTTCGGCACAAAAACCAATAATAAATTGATTTTTTTTCTTTTTTCCTAACTCAAGAATAATGTCGGGATTTCTCTCTAGTTCTATTATTAAATTCCCATCTGACTTTTTAATCTTATGTTTACTCACATTTTTTGCCCTGTAATCTGCCACTGCTGCTGTTCCTATAAAGACATTGATATTATCAAATCTTTTTACACATTCTTTGTACATTTCGTTAGCATCTGTCACTTTGATTATTTCTATTCCCTCTATATCTTTCTGATTATTTGGACCTGCTACCAAAGTAACTTCTGCCCCGAGATTTTTTGCTGCTTCTGCAAGGGCATAACCCATTTTCCCAGTTGATTTATTAGACAAATACCTAATAGGATCTATTTTTTCCTCTGTTCTACCTGCTGTTAAAAGAATTTTTTTTCCTTTTAAACTTTCTTTTCTTTCAAAGTAATTATCCACTATTTTAACTATCTCTTCTTCATCTTTTAATCTTCCTTTTGCATTATAATTGCAAGCTAAAAATCCCTCATCACTGTCAATAAAATGGTATTTACCGTATTTTTTCAATTTTTCTATATTATCCCATAAAATTGGATTTTCATACATATGTACATTCATAGCAAGAGCAAAATAAACTGGTGAACTAGTAGCACTAACTACTGTGCTTAACATATCATCTGCTATTCCATTTGCTATTTTACCTACTATATTATATGTTGCAGGTGCTATTAAAAAAAAGTCAGCCCAATCTGCCATAGATATATGTTCTACATCATAATTTGATTTTTTTCCCCACATATCCACTACAACACGATCTCTAGCAAGAGTTTCTAGAGTTAATGGTGTTATTATCTCTGTAGCACTCTTAGTCATTATAACTTTTATATTATATCCCTTTTTTTTTAATTTTGAAATAATATTAGCACTTTTATAAGCAGCTATTCCACCTGTAACTCCTACTAATATATTTTTACTCATTTATTTCTCCTTTAAATTTATCTGAATGAAATTTGAGAACTGCTGGAAGTTCCTTTTCAACATATGACCAAGTATGTTCAGCATCTTTAACTAACCTACCTTGGTATTTTAAATTTCTTTTTTCAAATTCTCCAATTACATCTTCCCATTGATAGAGCATAGTATAAAAACTGTTGTCTTTTTCACCTACACTTAATAAAAATTCTACTTTTTTCAAAGAATCTAAATTATGTCTTACTACTTTTCTAAGAATATTATATACATTTTCATTTCTAAAAAACTTAAGTTCATTCCCAAAAACTCTAGCAAAATGCTTTGAATCCTCAGTTTTAGTCATAAATTTATTTGTTCTCATATGTTTTAAAAGACCAAGCCCCTTTAATTCAGTAATGAATAATCTAGGAAAATTAATAGCACCAGCAAAACTCGATATGCTTGAATACAAACCTAAATATTTTAAACCAAGTTTTACTGCACCATAACCTCCCATAGAAAAACCTGTAATACCCCTTTTACTGCATTTAAATCTCCCTTCTACTTCTTCCACTAAATCCTTAGTAAAATAGTCTTCATACCTTCTTCCCTCTTCCGTCCTCCAATTTGTGTACCATGATCTCCCTTCAAAACCTGATTCAGGCAAGACGAGAAGCATAGGTTCAATTTGACTCTTTTCAAGTAGCTCATAATAAATTTCACCTAATTTTGCCTTTTCTACCCAAAATATACTTTCATCTCTTAAGCCGTGTAACATATAGAGAACCGGATATGATTTATTTTGATTATAATTTTTTGGGAATATTATATGATAAGACATTTCTTCAATAACACTTTTTCCCTTGAAGGAAAATTTATTTATATTAATTTTTCTTTTAATTTCCTTTTCTACATAATTATCATAATTTATATATTCTACTTTTGTGTCTTTTAAGGTTTTTCTTAATTGAAATCTTAAAAAAACTCTGTTATATATCTTTACTCCAATTACTATTAAAATCAAGCAAATAATTGCATACATAAACTTCCTCCTTAATTATCATAATTATATCACAAAATTCCCTATTTACAAGATTAAAGATAATTTGTAAAATGTTCTTGATAATTTTTACAAAATAAATTTAAAGTTTTAAAAAAAAACTTCCGATATTAGTTATAATAAATGTAAGGAGTGGGATATATGAGAAGCTTTTTTTTGGGAATTTTACTTTTAATATTACTTAGTGGATGTAATCAAGTACGTTATGTTTCTATTACAAAACCTCGTATTGATACTAATACAGGAAATCATTATATAGTATCTGATAAACCTCAAAAATTTGAAGGAAATAATGGAGTAATTGATATTAATAAAAAAGGGAAAAAATACGATACTATAGTTATAGAGGATGATGGTACTTACTACTATACTCACTAAAAGGAGGATTGTTTTGGGGTACATTATAAATAAAAAAACAGGACAAAGATTTGAAGTTGATAATAATCAACTTGGTTTACTTATGAAGCAAAATTTTCTTTTAGAAGAAAATGGATTATTTTTCTTTGAAGATACTGTAAAGAATAAAATTGCTCTTATGTTAAAAGCAGATAGTGTAGACAAGGTTAATATGGTTTATGCTTTAAAAGAATTAGTACAAGAACTTCACGATCAGTCTGCAAAGGATTTTTTTGAAAGCGAAAATATTAAAATTAATCATTTGTTTTTGAAGATTAGAAGACTTAGAAAACTTTATCAAGCTTTAGTTAATGAAGGTTTTGAAAAAGAAGAGGAATAGGCTGGTAACAGTCTTTTTTTATTCTTTACAATCAATTAACTCTTCAATTTTTGAGCGAAAATAATCAGAGTTAAAATTTCAATTATTTCAGAAGGAGTTTTATGACAAAATATGTTAAAAAAGATGAGTGGAAAAGCATTTTATTTTATTTCTTAATTATTAGTTTATTATTTGGTACAGTTACTGCTCTTTGGAGTAATCCTTTTTTTATTAGAAAGATAGAAGTAAAAAAATTGGATTATGTAGTATTTTTATTTTATACAATTTTTGGGTCACTATATATGGGAATAGATAATAAAGTTTGTTCAGTAAATAAAAAAAATGGATATTTCGGTGGTATATTAGGTTTTTTGGGTTTTGCATGTCCTACATGTAATATGATATTAGTAATGTTAGTTGGCAACTCTATATTATTAACTTATTTTGAACCAATTCGTCATATCCTTGGTTTTATTGGAGTTTTTCTACTATTTAAAGGAGTTTATAACAAAATTAAGTTTAGAAAATAAACAAATAGTGAAAATATCGAAAAAATCATTTGAATTTTAGTAAAAAAGTTAATATAATTGAATTGTTAAAGCAAAGACTTGGAGGTATTATGAAAACATTATTAATTTTTTTATTATTAACTTTTTCTTTATTTTCACAAAATCTTATAGATTTTTTACCAGAAAGAGGACTAGTAAAAATCTTTTCTACTAATAATTCTAAAAAAGAAAAAGTACTTTTTAATCAATATATAGATAATAATCAATTAAAAATATTTGATTTTAGTAAAGATAGTAAAAAAATCAAATTATTAACTTTTAATCAAGAGCAAATAGAAATGGTTGGACAAACTTATGTAGAAGATAATTCAAAAGAGGTTGTTATACCAAATAAATTTAGAAAAAAAATTCTTTTGAAAGAGCCTATACTTTCTGGTTATGGTTGGGAGAATAATGGGTATTTTTATGAAATTCTTTCTGAAAACACAACAATACATGTTGGTGATAAATTTTATGAAGGCTTAATACTTAGAATTGATACTGGATATGAAACTAAAATTATTGAGTACTATGTAAAAGGTTTGGGTATAGTTAAAAAAGAAGTATATTTTGGAAATAGGTTAATTAATAAGGAAGAGATGCAGGCAGTATATAAAAATATAGAAGACATTGATACATTTGAAGGAATATCTGAAATTTTAAACTAACAAGGAGATAATATGAAAAT
>CAZFBB010000039.1:0-21082 GCA_964517235.1 uncultured Fusobacteriaceae bacterium | reverse complement strand
GAAATGATTAGGAGGAAAAATGGGAATAATATCTAGAATTAGTCTACGTAATTTAACTAGACAAAAAAGAAGAAATAGCCTATTAGCCTTGGGAATTGGTTTTGGAATGATGATATTAGTTATAGCAAATTCATTTTCTAATGGTTTAATAGATGTGTTAATAAATGAAATAGTAGCAAATATTTCAGGTCATGTTTCAATTAGTAGAACTGAAGATAAAAAACAAATTTTTAGAAACAAAGAAGAAATAGAGAAAATGTTAGATTCTTTTGGAGATACAGTAATATATAAAACAGAAAATATAGGCGTTTTTAGTACTGTAATTGGTAATGGAAAATCAGATAATATGGTATTTGTTGGTTTAGAAGATTCAGAAGAAAATTGGACTGAATTTATGAGAATAATTGAAGGTAGTGTTGAAGATTACGCTACAGATAAATATATGTATCCAGTAGTAATCTCTCCAAGTAAAGCAAAAGCTCTAAATGTAAAAGTTGGAGATGTAATTAAAACAAGATTGAATATGGTTACTGGTCAAGTACAGTCAGCAAATATGCAAGTTATTGCAATTGGAGAGTCATCAAATACATTTATGTCTGTTGTAGCTTTTATGGAACTTAATAAGTTAAAAAAACTATTAGGTTATAAAGAAAATGAAGCAGGAGCATACCAAATTGCTCTAAAAGATCCTGAAAAAAATTCAAAAATAATAGCTGATAAACTTCATGAATTAATGAAAGCAGATATACTTAACATAATAGGAAAAGCAAATGAAGAAGATATTCAATTGTTTGCATATGAAAATAACAAAGAAACATATAAAAGTTTATTTGATACTTTAGAAGTAGTTAAAGGTCAAGAAAAAAACTATTTGAGTAAAGCAGGAGTATTAATAAGTGAAGAATTAAGTAAAAAAATTGGTGTAGATGTTGGAGAAAAATTCTTGTTAAGTTATCAAAGTAAAAATAAAGGGCTTTATGAAGAGGAATTACAAGTGCAAGGGATATTTAAAGCACAAGGGAAATTTACCTTTGATACAGTAATAGTAAATGGTGAGCGTATTTATAAAAGTTATAATAGCTATATACCAAAAAATACTGTAAGTAATTATTTTAGTGAAGAAGATAGTTTTTACAATGCACTAGCAAAAGAATATTTTTTATACGAAAGAGTTCATAATGCAACTGAACTACAAAAAGTATATAGACAAGAAAGAAGAGTAAAATCAAAAAGAGCAAAAGTAAGTATTACAACTATGTATGAAAGTGCCAGTCAAATTTTACAAATGAAAACCGTTTTAACTGGTGTTACAATGGTGGTAGTTTTAGTTTTATTCTTTATTATTCTAATAGGTGTAGTTAATACACTGCGTATGACAATAAAGGAAAGAACAAGAGAGATTGGTACACTGAGAGCAATAGGGATGCAAGCAAAAGATGTTAAAAATTCGTTTATACTAGAAAGTGTGTATCTAACTATAATTGCTTGTATAGGGGGAACTCTATTGGGTATGTTAATTTCAACTATTTTAGGAACAATCAAATTTAGCAGTGAAAGTGCTCTGTCATTTATACTAATAGATGGAAGTATAAAATTTATATATAGTCCAGGACAAATTATATTTAATATTGGATTAATAGTATTGATTACAGCAGTTACAGCATATTTCCCAGCTAGAAAAGCAAGTAAAATAAATGCAGCAAGTGCACTTAGACATTATGAATAGGAGGAACAATGAAAAAATTAATATTTTTACTTATAATACTTAGTCAATTTGCCTTTGGTGAAAGTAAAGGGGAAATGATAGTAAAAAAGATAGATGAGTATTTATCATTAGAAAGTGATGGTACTGCAAAAGTAACAATTACTACTCAAAAAAAAGGTCAAGGAATAAAACAACAAGAGATGATTTATTATAGGCAAGATAGTACAGATTCATTTTTGATTGTAATGGTAGCTCCTGAAAATGAGAAAGGTAATGGTTACCTTAAGCAAGGAGACAATATGTGGGTATATAGAAAAAATACTCGTACATTTCAACATATAAATAGTGATGAAAGTATTGGTGGTTCTGATGCAACTGCTGATGACTTTGAAATGAAAAAATTATCTGAAGAATACAGTGTTGCCATGGAGAATGGTAAAGAGAAAATAGAAGAATTAACTCTTGGTGGTATAGAAGTGTATAAAATAGAACTAGTAGCAAGAACAGATAATGTAAAAGATCCTAAGAGAATATATTGGGTATCAAAGGATAATTATTTGCCACTTAGAATACAAAATTTTTCATTATCAGGTACTTTAATGGATACAATTACTTTTAAGAAGTATAAAAAAATTGATGGAAGTTATATAGCAACTAGCCAACTTATAGTAGATGAATTTGATGTTGGGAATAAATCTTTAGTTAATCTAACAGATATAAGTACAGAAGAGATACCAGCACATATTTTTACTAAAGCATATTTGGAAAATCTGAGTAAGTAGGTGTTTAAATGAAAAAATTATTAGTTTATTTAATGGTAGTTTGTGGTGCATTTGCCAATGGAGATATATTTGCAGATCCCTTTGAAGATGATGATTTTGGAAGTGTATTTGAAGTAGAAGAGGTAGAAAATACAAGTACAATAGCAGATGTGACACTAAAACTTATGGAAGAATCTATTGGTTTTAGTGGACAATTAGAGGTTAAATCTGAATTTATAGATTTTGATAAAGAGGGAAAAATTGGTCAATTAGAAATAAAGGATCAATTAAGCTCATATGTAAAAGGGAATTTCTTTTTAGATGTTAGATTAGAAGAGGGAACAAAAGCATATGGTAGTTTTGAAGTTTATAAAAATGCCAACCCAAATATTAAAGGAGATTTATTAAGTGTAAATGAATTGTTTTTAGATTTTAATCTCAATAACAAAGCATATTTTAGATTTGGACAACAAAATCTTGCATGGGGTAGAGGATATTTCTTTAATCCTACAGACTTAGTTAATTATGAAAAGAAAACACTTAGAAACCTTGATGAAGTAAGAAGTGGAACTTTTGGTACTAAGATACATATACCTCGTGGAGTAAGTCAAAATTTTTATGCTTATATAGGACTTGACACAGTAGAAGAACCAGAAGATTTGGGAATTGCACTAAAATATGAGTTTTTATTAAATAAAAGTGAATATTCTATTTCAGTATATGGAAAAAAAGATATAGAACCAGTATTAGGCCTTGACTACTCAACTAGTTTGTTTGGTGCAAATGTATTTGCAGAAGGTAGAATAAACAAGGGTAGTGACCTAAAAAGATATGAAAATGGGAAGTTAGTTGGAGTAGAAGATAAATATATATTCAAAGCTTCACTTGGTTATCAAAAATCTTTCGATTATAAAGATGAAAGTGGGAAATTTACTTTAATCCAAGAGTTTTATTATAATTCTTTTGGTTATGAAAAAGAGGACATAGATGCTAAGATGTTTTCATACAAAAATGAAATATATAAGCCTATGGATTTTGGATATTATTATCTTGCAAACTTCTTTAGCATAAACGATTTTATAAAAGATGATATATCTTTAGGATTAAATACTCTAAGTAATCTATCTGATAATTCACATAGTTTATTAGGTTCACTTACATATAGAATGCAAGATAAGCTCACATTAGGAGTTAGTTTTCAAGCTTTTATAGGTGAAGAATATAGTGAAATGACTATGAGTAATACAAATAGCATAAGTTCTATTTATGCAAATTTGTCATTCTAAAATAAATATTAAAGAAGTAAGAGATTGTAATTGACAAATTAATTATAAATTTATTTTTATCTAAATTGTTTTGAGAAAACTCCCTCTTTTATTTAGGAGGGAGATAAATCAGAAGGGTTTTAATCTTTAACTTCTGTTTGAGAAGGAATATATTAACTAATTTTGCTAATTTAACCTGTAGAGGATCTTCAAATAACAGATGTACCTAGTTAGGTTCTCCATTAAAAAGGAGGTGCAAAATTTTATGAAAATCAATAAAGCATTTGGTTCCATCAGATTTACATATAATCATTTTCTTAATGAAAAAATTGAAGAAAATATGTTAAAATCTCCAAAATTAGGATTATTAAAAGAAAGATACTATACTCCTTTGGTTAAAAATATGTTATACTCTCTTATAACATTTAAGTTGGAGGGAAATTAATGGTATATAGATTATTAGAATTAATTTTAAGTGATAAAGTACATACAGAAGATATGTTAATGGAAGCACTTGGGATTGAAGAAAAAAAGCTAGAAATATTATTAGATGAATTGGAAGAATTAGGTTATCTAGAAGAAAATAACTACTATTTTGAAACAACTTGTGATAATTGCTCCAAAAGTGGTATGTGTGGAACGGAAAATTATGAACCAAATGAAAAAGTAAAAAAAATTAGAGTAATTACTCCTAAAGCACTTGAATATGCGAAAGAAAGTAATAAATTACATCTTCTACCTAAAAAAGAAGCAACATCAGAAGATTATATGTAGAAAGCTTGATAAATCAAGCTTTTTATTTTATATTAATTTATAAAATTGCTTTATTTTTATATTTTATTAGAGTAAACTATAGTTTAGGGGGGGAAGTTATGAATATAGTAAAAATTGAAAAGAAATATGATAGAGAGATAGAAAAAATAATTAGAAATTGTTTAATTGAGTATGCTCTAAACGTAGAAGGAACAGCTTGGACAGATCCTTATCTTGATAAATTCAGTGATTATTATTCACAAAGTAATATGAGAAATTATTTTGTAATTTTGCATGAAGAAAAAGTAATTGGCGGTTGTGGCTATGGTGAATTAGAAGGGGATATATGTGAGTTACAAAAAATGTATATAAGCAAAGAATATAGAAATATGGGATTTGCTAGGAAAATTCTATTAAAAGTAGAAGAGGAAGCAAGGAATAAGTATGATAAAATCTATCTTGAAACAGGAAGTAAAATGGTAGAAGCTATAAAATTTTATAAAAAACACGGATATATTGAAATTGATTATACAATAGGATTTACTGGACATAATAGCTGTGGAGTTAGAATGTTAAAAGAATTTAAATAGATTATAGATATAAAGTTTAATTGATTTGGAAATATAAAAAAGAGCTTGATTTCTAAAGAAACCAAGCTTTATTTTATTCTATTTTTTATATTTTTTCTAGCGTCTAATGTTCCCATCATATTAATTATTTTTTTCTTTTCCATCTGCTTTGAACCTTGAGTTTTTTTTACTTCTACCAATTCCAACTCCCTTTTTAATTTGGTATAATTATCAAAACGTTTTTGCTCTAAAATACCATTTTCAATAGCATTACGAACAGCACACTTTGGTTCTTTAGTATGGGAGCAATCTCTAAATTTACACTTAGCACCTAATTCTTCAATATCTTCAAAGGAACTACTAATATCCCCACTCCATAGTTGTAACTCACGCATACCGGGAGTATCAATAATATATCCCTCATAGGCTTCAAATAGCTCCCTATGAGTTGTAGTATGTCTTCCTTTACTATCCCCTTCTCTAATATCTTTAGTAAGGGCAACTTCTTTACCTAATATACTATTAAGTAGAGTAGATTTTCCTACACCTGATGAACCTATAAAAGCTATAGTTTTTCCTTTGGTTAAATAAGTTTTAAGAGGTTCAATAGATTCCTTATCATCTTTGGATACAAGATATATAGGTACTCCGTATGCTATATTTTCAAGACTTTCTATCTTTTCATCTATATCTAGTCCGATATCTTTTTTTGTAAGGATAAAAATGGGACTAGCTCCACTATCATATACAAGAGTAAGATATCTTTCTAACCTTGATAGATTAAAATCATCATTTAATGATGATACAATAAATATATAATCAATGTTTGTTGCGATTATTTGTTCATCTGTTGTATTACCAGCAATATTTCTCGAAACTTTACTATATCTTTCTAAAATCTCTTCAATTACATTTTTCTTTTCATCTAAGATTACATAATCTCCAACTGCTGGAAATAAATTTTGATGTTTTAATTTTCCCCTTATGTCAACTAAAAAATCTTCATTATCAATTCGAACCTTGTAAATTCCTTTAAAAACAGCTGTTACTCTACCCTTTTTGTTCATTTTTCCTCCATAATTTTTTTAATTTAATTACTAGAGGTATAAATTATTCTTTATTACCTCTAAAAGAAACTAAAACAATCATCAACTTCACTCCCTTCTAAACTACCATAATACCTGAGTTAATCTAAACTCTTCATAGTCTTTTTTATATTCTTGCAACATCCATCTAAGCATATCCAGTTCCTTATGTAATTCTTCATTATTAATGGTGTTGTTAATTAATAAATCTTTAATCTTTTCAAAATATTCTTGATACTCTTCTATATTAAGCCAATTAGCTTTAATACAATTATCTAAAAGATTAAGAGTAATCTCAGAGTAATCAATTAGAAAATAAAAATTCTCTAATATCTCTTCATTGCATAATTTTCCAATTAATTGAGCATATTTATATAATTGATGAAATTCATATGTTTCTATTTTTTTTTTCTCACTATTTCTAAACTCTATAGATAAAAAATTCTTCATATGAACCTCTTTCTAATAATATAATAAATTTTTATTATAAAAATTATAACAATTTTTTTTAAAATCTACAAGATATTTGCATTAGCTAAAGGAATTTAACCTAGATGAAAAATACTTTTATTCCTTTGACCTAAAGAAGTTTAGATTTTGACATATGGAAAAATTTTGTATAATTAACTTTTTCATTTTCATAACCGATAAAATAAATACTTATAGATATTTTATTAATAGTAGCAGATTATATTTATAATTTCAAGGTATCTGTGTATAAAATTTAGTTTTTAATAATTTTAATTTTAGAAATTTTAATATATATTCAATTCTTATTAAAATATTAGTATTTTTAGTTGTACGATGGGTATAAGGTTTAATGTATCTCTTTTAAACTTAAATTTAAAATACTTAACTCTTTTTTTTGGAAATTTTTTTTAATTTATTTCTAAAGAAGCTTTTTTAAATGGAAAGATATAGAATTTAAAAGCAATAGGTATTTATAATAGCATTTTTTAATTATAAAAATTTAATTATTTTTAAAGATTAAACTATATATTATTATATATAAAAAAACTTTATATACTTTTAAAATTTTGACAATATATATTGTATTATAAGTTTTAAAATTGCAAAAAATATTCAAAAAAATTAAAGTGAAATCAATGATTTTTGTTAGAAAAATAAAATATTTTTTTTGGAATAAGACCTATTTTATTATAATTCCAAAAATAAAACACTTGCAATCTAGCAAAAAATAATATACTATACTTATAAAGTATAAAAAAAATAAAAGGAGACCTTGATATGAGTAAAATTGTTGTTATTGGCGGAAATCATGCGGGAACTGCTACAGTGAATACTATCTTAGGAAATTATAAAGATCAAGAGGTAGTTGTATTTGAAAGAAATTCAAATATGAGTTTTTTAGGATGCGGAATGGCTTTATGGATAGGGGAACAAATTAAAGGGTCAGATGGTTTATTTTATTCTTCAAAGGAAAAGCTTGAAGAAAAAGGTGCTAAAATTCACATGGAAACGGAAGTTACACGTGTTGATTATGTGAATAAGAAAGTTTATGGAAGAGACAAAGATGGAAATGAAGTTATTGAAAGCTACGATAAATTAATTTTATCAACAGGTTCATTACCTGTAGATATGGATATACCAGGAAAAGAATTGGAAAATGTACAATTTGTAAAGTTATTCCAACATGCAGAAGATGTAATAGAAAGATTAAAAGAAAAGGAAATAAAGGATGTAACAGTTGTTGGAGCAGGTTATATTGGAGTAGAGCTTGCTGAAGCATTTGAACGTTGCGGAAAAAATGTTAATCTTATAGACTTAGGTGATTCACTGCTTACAAGTTATTATGATGAAGATTTAAGAAGATTAATGGAAAATAATATGAAGGAAAAAGGAATTAATTTACACTTTGGTGAAAGAGTATTAGAAATCAAAGGAAGTGAGAAAGTAGAAGCAGTAGTTACTGATAAGGGTGAATACAAAGCTGATATGGTAGTGTTAGCAGTAGGGTTTAAACCAAATGCTTTATTGGGAGATGGGCAAATAGAATTATTCAAAAATGGAGCTTATTTAGTAGATAAAAGACAAAAAACTAGTTTAGAAGATGTATATGCAATTGGAGACTGTGCAACTGTATATGATAATTCAATAGATGATGTAAATTACATTGCTCTTGCTACAAATGCTGTAAGATCAGGTATTATAGCAGCTCATAATGTGTGTGGAACAAAATTAGAAACTGTGGGAGTTCAAGGTTCAAATGGTATTTCAATTTATGGATTAAATATGGTGGCTACAGGACTAACATTAGAAAAAGCAAAAGCGCATGGATTTGATGCTGTTGCAACAAAATATTCTGATTTACAAAAACCTGGATTTATAGATCATGATAACCACCAAGTAACTGTAAGTATTGTTTATGACAAAACAACTAGAAGAATACTTGGGGCACAAATGGCTTCAAATCAAGATATTTCAATGGGAATCCATATGTTTTCATTAGCTATTCAAGAGAAATTAAGTATTGATAAGATGAAACTATTAGATATATTCTTCTTACCACACTTTAACCAACCATATAATTATATTACTATGGCTTGTTTAGCAGCAGAATAGTAGAGTTACTTATAAATTATAATAGAATGGCTAATTCATAAAATTAGTCATTCTTTTTTATCTAAATTATTTATGGAAAACTTCCTTGTCTACTTGGTTGAGAGATGAATCAAAGGGGTTTTAATCTAATATCTTCTTAAAAATTTCTGCAAAAAAATTAATATATTCTACAATAAAGCTTTTATATTTAGAATATATCTAATCAGTAACAATTAACTTTAATTCATAAAAGTTTTACTCCTGTCAGATTTACATATAATCATTTTCTCAATAAAAAATTGAATTATACAAAAAGGAAGAAAAATCAATTACTTATGTTAATCAAGATAAAAAATTAGTATATTTAAAAAAAGAATCAGATAGCATTTCTCCTTAATCTATATTTAAAAATTTAGAAATTTTATTGAGATTTATTTTTTTAATTCAAGTTGTAAAGTTACTAGGATTGGTGTGCAACCTTCCTTATTTTTATAATAATAAGTATTTTTAAAATAGAAAGTTAGTAGGAGGAAATAAAAAAATTTATATAATAATATTCATTATAGACTATAGTTATTTGCAAGTGTAATTATGGAATTTCATTAAGTAAATGATAAATAGGGAGGAAATATGAAAAATTATTTTGTAGATAAGATTAAAGTAGGTATCTCTGCTTGTCAATATGGATGCAATGTGAGATATAATGGAAAAGGCTGGGATATGGTAGATAATATTCATAGGGAAAAAAATGAATTTTTCTTTTATCCCCTTTGCCCAGAATTATTGAGTGGTTTTACTGTTCCAAGAACACCTATAAGTTTGAAGGGAGGAAATGGAAATGATTTTTGGGAAGGAAATGCACATATAAAAGATAGAAATGGTAATGTTTTAGATGAGCAAATAAAAGGGGGAAGCCAACTTTCTTTAAAACTTCTTAAAGATTTGGATATAGATGTATTTATCTACATGGAAGGAAGTCCAAGTTGTGGTGTATACAGAACATCACTAAAGGGAAAGCGTATGGGAAATCCGCCTGGTACTTTTGGCTCACTTTTACTAAAGGAAAAAATTTTTCTCATACCTGCAGTTGATTTGCAAAGTCCTATTAAATGGTGGGATTGGCGTAGACGTATGTATGCTTATGTGTGGTTGAAAGGTACTAATATTGAGAAGATGAGTGACTTATACGACTGCTGGCACATAGTCAAATTTCTTTGTCAAGAGCTTTTTAGAAAAGAAAGTGATAAATTAGGGCATTATATGGCCAATTTGAAAAATCCAACTTTAGAAGAATTTAATCAAATTAAAAGTAAGATACTTAATATGCTTAGACAACCTAGTGATATAAATAAAATTAAGCAAAGTTTGTGGAAAAATTACAAATATCTTGAAAAGAAAAAAGCTATAAGAATTAATGAAGTAATGGAGCCTACTAATATTAGGAATATGTCTCATATTGCTAAGGAACTTATAAGGGTAGAAGTGGTAAGTAGAGATGAAAACCTTTTATTTGGTGCTAGTCCAATATATAGGACCAGATAGTGTTTCTCTTGAACTTACACTTAGAAATTTAGATACTGCTTTTTGAATTTTCCTTTGAAAGAAAGTTAATAATCCTAAGGTTCAAATTTAAAGGAAATAATATCCAATTTTATACAAATAAAAATAAGAATAGCTCTGTTAAAGTTTAAAATAATATGCTAAAATTTTTAAAATTAGGACTATGGTTATTTAATAATATGTATAAATATAAAAAAATTAAGGTAAATTAATGTTAATTTAGGAAGTTTTTCTGTCTATAGTAGAAGAATTATATTCTTTCATCTATTAAACTGTAAAAAAGGAGGTTTTTAGATGAAAAAAGCATTAATTCTTATTGATATACAAAATGATTATTTTAAGGGAGGCAATTATCCCCTATGGAATAGTGAAAAAGTGCTTGAAAATTCCTTGGATTTAATAGATAAACTAGCTAGAGAAAAGTGTGAAATTATCTATGTTAGGCATATTGGAGATAAAAAAAGTTTATTTTTTAGACCAAATACTTGGGGGATAAAAATCCATAAAAAACTTTTAGAAGTTGATTATTCCTATGAAGTAATCGAAAAAAAATATGCAGATAGTTTTTACGAAACTAACCTTGATAGAGTATTACAAAATAAGGGTGTAGAAGAGATTTTTCTTTGTGGCATGATGAGTCATAATTGTGTTACTTTCACTGCTCTTTCAAAGTCTGCAGAAAAATATAAGGTAAAAGTTATAAAAAATTGCTCAACAAGTAAGGATAAAGTAATTAATTCTATTGCTTTTAGAGCGTTGGAAACAAGAGTAGAAGTAATCTAATAAGGAGACAAAGATGTATACAAAATATTTGAAAAATAATAAAAAAATACCTGTGGTTTATAGCCATTTAGAAATAAACTTGAATAAATTGACAGATGAATTTGTTTTATTATTTTCTTCTACTTCAACTACTATACACCTGTTTTATAGGAATTATGATAGTATCCATAGATACAAAAATTATAAAAGCATTATCTTCAAAAGTAATTTTTTAAATGAAAAGTATTCCAATGATTATTTTGAAAAAAAAGATAATTTTCATTTAGATATGGATATTTATCCCTTTTTAATTTTTTTTAATGTTAATTTATTAAAATTAGATTTTGAACAAAATGAAGAAGTTTTGGAAAAAATTTATTTTATCAAGGATAAATTAAAGTATCAAAGAGAAAAATATTGGCCATGTTTAGTAAAAAGTAGCCTTTATGAACTTTTGTCAAAACTTACTAGTTTCTATTTTGATAAACAATATAAATATGGGAAGTATGAATTTGATGTGGTAGAAGTTAAAAAATATATGGAAAAATCATATTTTGAAGAGATAAATATAAAGATATTGTGTGAAAAATTCTTTGTAAATAGAGATAAGTTACAAAAATCATTTAAAAATAGATTTGGTGAAACGCCTATTAATTACCTAAATAAGATAAGGATAAAAAAAGCAAAAGTACTTTTAAGAGAGAGCAAATTACCCATAAGTTTAATAATTGAAAAAATAGGTTTTAACTCAATTAGTAATTTCAATAGAAAATTTAAATTAGAAGAGCATATAAACCCTAGAGAATATAGGAACCAAGGCTAAATTTTTTTTAATGTAATATTTAGGGGTATAAAGAGTAATTATAACTTGTAATTTTTATATTAAGAAAAAAGTAATATAAAGAAAACCTTTATATATAGTTATTTGTTCTATTTAACTAAAAAAAGACTGATTTTTTAATCAGTCCCTTCTTTATATTTATTAGTCGTTAAAGATTCCAGTTGATAAATATCTTTCTCCAGTATCCATTAAAAAGATAAGGATTTTCTTTCCTGCATTTTCAGGCCTAGCAGCAATCTCTAATCCTGCTTGCAAAGCAGCCCCTGAAGAAATTCCTACTAAGATTCCTTCTTTTCTAGCAATTTCTTTTGTTCTAGCAAATGCATCTTCATTTTCTACTTTTATAACTTCATCGTAGATTTCAGTATTTAATACTTTAGGTATAAATCCAGCTCCAATCCCCTGAATCTTGTGTGGGCCAGGATTTCCACCAGATAATACAGGTGATCCAATTGGTTCTACTACAGCAATCTTTACATTAGGTATTTTTTCTTTGATAATCTCTCCAGTACCTGTAGCACTTCCACCAGTCCCTACACCAGTTACAAAATAATCTAATCCATCAGGAAATGCTTCAGCAATTTCTAAACCAGTTGTTTTTCTGTGGGCATCTGGATTTGCAGGATTTTCAAATTGTTGAAGGATAACAGCATTACCATATTCTGCTTTTAATTCTTCAGCTTTATTTATAGTACCTTTCATTCCTTGTGCTCCTGGAGTTAAGACTAATTTAGCCCCATATGCTTGAACTAATGCTCTTCTTTCAATACTCATTGTATCTGGCATTACTAAAATTAATTTGTATCCTTTTGCTGCTGCTACCATTGCAAGTCCAACTCCTGTATTTCCACTTGTTGGCTCAATGATTACAGAATCTTTATTTAATAAACCTTTTTCTTCTGCATCCAAAATCATATTTTTTGCGATTCTATCTTTTACTGATCCACCTGGATTAAATGATTCTAATTTTACATATACTTCTGCTTGAGTGTCATTTAACTTCCCCAATTTGACTATAGGTGTGTTCCCTACTAAATCTAAAATATTATTATAAATTTTTGCCATTTTATTTCCCCCTTAAATTATTTTTTAAATATAATACATAAATACTTGATTTTCTTTATGTTTTACAGCTAATTTTTTCAGAGTGATACCTTCTAAATAAGTACTTAAAATTTTGTTATATTCTTTCCAAAGTTGTTCATTTAAGGTATGTTCTAAACTAGCTGTATCTTTAACACTATCTATTTCACAGTATATGTCTTTTTCTAAAAGTTCTATTATCTCTTTTACATTTATTTTTTCAGCTTCTCGAGCAAGCATATATCCACCTCCGGCACCTTTAACACTTTTTACTATACCACCTTGTTTTAGTACAGAAAATATTTGTTCCAAGTATCTTCCTGATATATCCTCTTTTTCGGCAATCTCTTTTATTGCTGTTTTGCTTTTGTCACTTTTTAATGTCATGTATAATAGAGCTCTTATGCCATATCTACTTTTTGTTGAAATCATAATTACCTCTTTTCCCACTCGTATACTAGGTTTTCTTTATATTAACATAGCAGTAGTTAAGAGTCAAGAAGTATAAAAATTTAGTTTTCCTATCGTATTACTGTGTTTAACAATTTATACCACATTAATTCTCTAGAGTCAATAATTTTTGATTAAAAAAGTAAAATATTTTTAGAATAATCAGTAGTCAATAGTTAGAATATTAGTATTAAATTGCAAGTAGGAAGAGTTTTATATAGAAATAGACACTTTCTTGTAATTAATTTCGTAGAACTTGTCTACTGTAATATGCTGTTAGTTACCCCTCCACCAAACCTATGTAAAGGGTTTTTGAGAGGGCTTCTTGGCATGTAAGTCCAATGACTATAATGACTATTATGATTGCCAAGTTCTACGGGTAACCCTGCCCCTGTCTATATTTAATGGTATAACAACAATTTACCTTGATTTTTTATGTTGATAGATGCATTTAAATCTCTATCTACTGTATTAACAAAGAAATATTAGATGACTTAAAGGAAATTTTTAAAAATATAATTGAAGGAAAGAACGGAATTGTAATTGAATTTAAGGGAGAACATGACCATGTACACCTATTATTTGAAACACCTCTAGAGGTTGAATTAGAAAAATTAGTTAATACTTTAAAAATTGTTTCTTCAAGGTTAATTAGAAAAAAACATAAGGTGGAAGAATAGATTAAAATAGTTTAGCATATACAAAGTGGGCATTTTTTGCCCTAAAATATAGAAGACAAGAAATAGACTAAACCAAAAGCCACTTAAGTGGCTAAATGAAATAATAGCGATTGACAAGTTCTTTAGAGAAGCTTTTAGCCTCAAGCGGTAAAAGACCCCTTATAGAGCTATTCAAACAACCACTTTAAGTGGTTGTTTGTGACTTGTTCAATAATATATTATATATATATGACTATCATTAAGTGCAAGAATCTTGTATTTACTTGCCCTGTTTATTTCTAATCTTCTTCTATATGATAACCTAATTCTTTTAGGAAAGGTTTTTTCTTTCTCCACTTATCTTTTACTTTAACCCATAAGTTAAGATAGATTTTTTTACCTAATAATTTCTCTATATCTTCCCTAGCTTCTGTACCTATTTCTTTTAATAAACTTCCTCTTTCACCAATAATAATACCTTTTTGGGAATTTCTTTCAACATAAATGTTAATATCGTACTTATCTTTTCCTTTATCATTATTCTTTTTAACATTTAATATTTCAATAGCAACTGAGTGAGGAATTTCATCTCTTGTTCTAACAAGTATTTTCTCCCTTACTATTTCAGTAATAATTCTATAAATAGGCATATCTGTATACATATCCTCTGGATAATACATAATACCTTCTAGCAAATATGGACTAGTAGCTTTTAATAATCTCTCTACACCAATACCATATTGAGCTGATAACAATATAATATCGTCAAATTCACCAAGTTTTTCAGCAATCTCTATTTTTTTTGCTTCTACTTCTTCATCCGATATTAAATCACTTTTATTAATAACAGCGATTCTTGGAGTATTTTTTGCTTCTATAATTTTATCCATAACAAATTGATCACCAGTACTAATTTCCTTTGTACCATCAAGTATAAACATAATAACTTCTACTTCCTTTAGGGTTCTAATGGCAACATTTGTCATGTGTTCACCAAGTAGATGTTTTGGTTTGTGAATACCTGGAGTATCAACAAATATATATTGAGTATCCCCCTTTGTAAGGATACCTTTTATACAATCTCTAGTAGTTCCTGCTTTGTCTGAAACTATTGCTACCTTCTCTTCAACTAATCTATTTGTAAGTGTAGATTTTCCAACATTGGGTCTACCAACCACAGCTATAAAACCTGATTTCATAATCCTCCTTAAAAAAACTTTTATTTACATTCTATTTTAGCATAATAACCGATTTAATACAACTGCACAATTGTTAGTAAGTAATAGTTAATTTAAGAGGGGAAGAGGAGAGGAAATTAGCAATGAAATCTGAAAAAACTCTATTAAAATAATTTGCATAAAAATCGAAATATACTTAAATAGGAGTTTTCTTCTTTTTATTTAAATATATCTTTCATATAGTTTTTAAAGCCATTTTTATCAAAGTCCAAAGCAACTTCTACTTCTTTTCCACCTGATTTTTTATAGGTTTCTCCGAGATTTTTTTCATCTAATGATACATCCAAATTTATCTTTTCAAATTTAAACAAATCTTCTCTTACAAGACTTATAAGTGCTGTACTATCATGAAAAACAGCAAATTCAAAGCCTATATTACCTCTTACACTGAGCATTTCATCATAAAGAATTTTTGTTAATTTAGCTTCTTTACTACTTAGTTCATTTAAAAAAGCAATATCTTCTTTATATAATTTGCCCTTCATAGTAGCATCTAAACCTATCATTCTTATTTTAGTTTGTGAATTAATTAGGATTTTGCTAGCTTCTGGATCGCAATAAACATTAAATTCTGCAAAGTCAGTTACATTTCCCCCACACAAACTTCCACCCATAAAAGTAATTGAAGCTATATTTTTATCGATATTTTTATTTTCAATTAATAATTTTGCAACATTTGTACTAGGACCAACAGCTACTATATTTACTTCATTTGGATAAAGTTCAATCATATTTTTCATAAATGATATGGCATCTATCTCTTCCTCTTTTTTACTAGATTTGTCAAATGATAAATTACCAATTCCACTTTCGCCATGAAAATCATAAGCTACTTTTAAATCTCTTTTAAGAGGTTTATTGAGACCTTTAAATACTTTTGTATCTTTATTTAAGTTGTTTAATATATCTAAAGTATTTTGTGTTGTTTTATTAACTTCTACATTACCAGCAACTGTGCATATACCTAGAATTTCAAAGTTTTTTATAGCTCCCAAAGTAGCAATAGCAATACCATCATCTAATCCAGTATCACAGTCTAGAATCACTTTAATTTTTTTCATTAAACTTTTCTACCTCCTCTATAGTTGCAAAAGAGTCACTTGCTCCTCTTCTACCAACAGCAATGGCTCCAGTAATCATACCTGTTTTTATACCTGCTTCTACTCCATCTTTTAAATTATGAATAAAGCCTCCTATAAACGAATCACCAGCAGCAGTAGTATCAACTACTTCTACTTTATATGCTTCTATTTTAAATGTCTTTTCTCCATTAGTATATATAGCACCTTTTTTTCCTAGAGTAACTATTAAATCCTTAATTCCTAAGTCAAATAATTTTTTACTTTTTTCCCTTAAATCATTTATATTTTCTAAATCTATTCCCATTAATAATTCGATTTCTGTCTCATTAGCAATTAATATGTCAGTTAAAGAAAGAATATCATCTATCTTTCCATAACAAGGTGCAGGGTTAAGAAGAGTTGTTACATTATGTTTTTTAGCTATTTCGAAAGCATATTTTACTGTTTCTAAAGGAATTTCTAGTTGGCATAATAATAAATCACTTGAAATAATTTCATCTTTAACTCTTTCAATATATTTTTTGTCTACAAATCCATTTGCACCAGGTATAACAACAATGGAATTTTCTCCATTTTTATCGAGAGTTATTGTTGCCAAACCACTAGTTCCTTCTATTTTTTCTATTTTACTAATATCTATTTTATTAATTTCAAGATTTTTTAAAAGGTCTTTACCAAAGGAATCATTACCGACTTTACCTAAGAATTTAACTTGATTACCAAGTTTTGCTATGGAAATTGCCTGATTGGCTCCTTTACCTCCAAATGAGCTAAAAAAGCCTTTTCCAATAATTGTTTCACCATCTTTAGGTTTTTTATCTACTATAGTTACTAAATCCATATTGATACTTCCTAAAACAATACTTTTCATATTTACCTCCTTAATATCTATTATACTGTAATACCAAGGAAAAATATACAAAAGCTTTTGCTTAGTTTTTTAATTAAAATACTGAGATTTATCTATTCCCTTATATTTTTTAAGATTTATTCATTAATAAATATATCTTTTGTAACTAGGAAATAATCAGACATTATTTAAATAGATAACATGTGACATTGCTCCCTGGCTAAATCTATGCAAAGGGTTTTGAGGGGGCTTTTTGGGATGTAGCAACTTAATGGTTACTATAATTAACAAGTGTAGGGTGGCGGTAACTTGGATATATGATAAAATTCGAAATATTAATTAAAAATACTTATAAAATTGGGATTAGGGGAAAAATGACAAGTTGCAAATACAAATGAAAATGGAGTAAAATGGAGAGTAGAAGAGGTAAAAAAGCAGAAAGAATAAATTATCAATAGGAAAAAGAGCTCGAATAGAAAGAGTTTTAGAAATATCTTTTTAAAAAAAATATTAAATGAATTATTTAATCAATATCAAGAGAGGTTTAAATGAAAAAATCCATACTTTCGTATTAGAGGGTTTTTAAAGATAGACTGAGTGGTAAATAGTGAAAATGGAATAGAAAAAATAAGAGATAGTAGAGTATTTACAGAAGATGGAAGAATGGAAACAATTTTTTTTGCTAAAATCGAAAAAGTTAGGAAGTTTAGAGTAATCATAAGATATTCGTACAAGGAATTAAGGGAAAATCAAAATTCTTTAGCAATAGAATAATGGAAGTTTAGTGAACATGTGAGAGAACTATAAAGTTATGGAAAAAAGTTATAAGGATTTGAAAGGGCAACAGGTGATGTCTGCCTAAAGAATATAGTAGAGAGTACAAAAAAATGCTAGATAAAATGAGTAGTTTACTTCAAAAAATAAAACAAGCTGAAAAACAATATTAAAAAATAAGGTCTTAAAAAAAATCGACACCATTATAGAATAAAAACTTAACAAGGAATTACACTAACTTTAGAAATATAAATAAAAAAAATATTTCAAGCTTACTTTGTCTATTTAAAATTTAAAAAAAAGGAGATTTTATGAAAAATTTAGAAAAAATTAATGAAATTATAAGTAACATAAAATCAAATACTATTGTGAAAATAGAATTTATCCCTATTGGACAAGTGATTAAAAGGATGGAATTTTTAGAGAGTTTGACTAAGTTATTGAATGGAGATAATAAAGATTACTTCTTTAAGTATTAAGAATTAGTTATAGAATGGCATATCACAAGACAATCAAATATTTGGGATATTATTTTTTAATACTTAATTATAATAAAATATTTTTGATATTATTTTTTGATGCTCAATTATAATCAAAATGTTATTTTTTTTAAAGATATTTATAAATAAATAAAAAAATAACGATTTTTTAAGTTTATGTTGATTTTTCCGTAAAAAAAGTACACTACAATATAAGCGATAAGGTGATTAAATGAAAAACTATGGAGTGTTAATAAAAGAAGAGAGAAAAAAAAGGAATTGGACACAACAAATAGTAACTGAAAAAATAAGCGTTACTAAAGAAGCTATAAAATTGGTTGAATCACTTGAGGAAAAAGAAGGGTTTTCAATAACAGTGGTTCTTTATCAAGAAAAATACTTGAATGATTAATTTTGATTATTATTGTAAAGAGAAGAAAGGGAGTTATATAACATCTCACTCAATCTGACGAGGTGATTACCCAGTCCTAAGTATATGGGGCTAAGCCTCCCACAAAGATTGTTAGTGTTGAAGCAATAAACGCTTCAAATAACGTCATTGGTCTTCACCTCCTATCTTGCCATATTTAACTTTTATTGACCATAAAAAATCCTCCAAAAAATAAAAAAACTAGATATTTACTAGTTTTTTGAAAAAACATCACTACTTTTGTCTTGATATAAAAGTAATATAAAGTCTTGAGCACACAACTGAATTTACCTCAGATAAATCTTCCTTATTTAGTAAAAATCAAGTACTCATATAAGAATTAAGATTAAGTAATCACTACAGTCACTAAATTTCAAAACTCGCTCTTAAGGAGCTCAAACGGCTCCAAATTCTTAAGGTTCCTTTTCTTAACTTAATCTAAATTTCTTATATAGGTACATCTAAATAAAAAAACAAATAAAACTTTTTTTAAGAAAATTTTATTTGTCTACAGTTTCAAGAGAGAGCTCTAAGCTCTCTTATTACCTCATAGAGATTTACTAGTTTAAATATAATATCCTTCATTATTGTTGACTATTAAGTCTTTCGACTAATGCCTAATATCTAAAGTAATTATTTTACAAATTTACCACTTTCACCCTTTTCAGCTTTTTCCAATAAAAATTTCATTTGCATTCTAAAGATATTACTACTTGAAGTAGCTCCTGCAACAGTATCTACTTTGTCTATATCTTTTGTAGTTAAATACTCTTCTACTAATATTTTAGAAAATTCAGCTGGATTAGAACCAGATTTTGCCTTCATATTTGTATTATATTCATTATCTTCCGATGCAAAGTTTCCATCTGGATTAAATTTATCGTGCTTAGCAGAAACAACTTCACCCTTTTCTACAGTTATAGCAGTGAAAGACTTCCAACCATACTGGTATTCAGCATCTTCTACCCAGTATTTACCATCTTTTAGCTCACCTGCAAAAATACTTATTGATAATAACGTAAAAATTAATGTGAATGTTTTTTTCATTGTTTACCTCCTAATTTTTTATTGCTACAAATTATTTTTATCACATTATCTCTTAAAATTCAATAGAAAATTAATTATTTATATTATATAAATAATATAAATCAATAAAATTAGTAATATACAAAATGAAATTATTTTAGAGGGAAGGAATATAAAGGGTAAGAAGAACAATACCCGAGGTATTCTTGACTTTAAAATCTAAATTGTTTACAATTTATGAAATAAAAGGAGGTAGGTATGTTAAATATACGTGAAGTAAAAGTAGGAGATGAAGAGATAATTCTACATTTTATAAATGAACTTGCAATATTTGAAAAAGCAGAAGATAAAGTAGAAGCAACTGTTGAAGGAATAAATGAAAGTATATTTGGGGAAAAAGCTATTGCAAATGGTTTTATTGCAGAATGGAACAATAAACCAGCAGGATTTGCAATTTATTTTTATAATTTTTCCACTTGGAAGGGGAGAAAGGGATTATACTTGGAAGATTTGTATGTAAGTCCTGAATATAGAGGAAGAGGTATTGGTAAAGAGTTGCTAAATAGATTGGGGAAAAAAGCTGTAGAAGAAAATTGTGGAAGGTTTGAATGGGTTGTGCTTGATTGGAATAAAAAGGCTATAGATGTTTATGAAAGTATAGGAGCAAAAGCTCAAAATGAATGGATAATATATAGATTAGACAGTCAAAAATTAGAAAAGTTTGGTGAAAAATAGATGATACAAATATTTGGTAAAAAAAATTGTAATGAAAGTAAAAAAGCTGAAAGATATTTGAAAGAAAGGGGGATAAAATACCAATTTATTAATTTAGTTGAAAAGGGGATATCTAAGGGAGAATTAAAATCAATTTTAAATAAATATTCTCTAGAAGAATTGTTTGATAAAGAAGGGAAAGAGTATAAAAAAAGAAATTTGCAATATATGCATTTTGATTTAGAAGAACTTTTAGAAGAAAGTCCTCTTTTATATAAAAGCCCAATAATAAGAGATAGAAATAAAGTGAAGTTGGGATTTGATAAAAAATTCATGGAAGATTTGATTAGTAACTATAAATAATATATCTATTTATTATATCCTGAATTGTCAATTTAAATCAGAAAATAACATATGCTAGATATCTAGGCAAC
>CAZFBB010000038.1:10144-21122 GCA_964517235.1 uncultured Fusobacteriaceae bacterium | reverse complement strand
TTGTAAGGCAGGTGCTCTCCCAACTGAGCTATGCGACCCTTTAGGCGAGATAAATGATACCATATCTACATCTTTTCGTCAACAGTTTTTTCCATTTAAAAACATTTTTTACTCTTTCTAATTGTGAACTATTGATTTTGTTGTATTCATTCAAAAAACATTTTAATATTTATTTAGTTCTATATATTAAATCTATTTTGCTCTAAGCTATACAATTAAATAAGACAAAATAAAACTTTTAACAAGTTAAATAATATCCCTAGAATATTATCTATATTTATTTAGACTAAAAAAAAGATTTAAACTAGTAATCGAAATTAAATATTTGTAAAAAATCATTTTGGAATAACACATCAATTATAAAAAGTAGTAAAAAAATTTTTCTATTTCTCTTTTATATCCCTTATAATATAATAGACTATCATCAAATTTCTTGTTTAATTTACAACTAATCACTATAGATTTTTTCAAAAAAGAGTTACAATTATGAAAATTTTCTCTAGACATAAAGAAAATAAAAAAACTCTACAAGAAGAATTTATTATATTATTAGATAAGGGATTAATAGGTGATTAAAGAGAATTTCTAGCAATCTAATTAAAACTATAGTTTTTGGTAGAGGTAAGGAGTTTGCCATTGAAGAAATGGAAACTCAAGTGAGATTGTAGGAAAAAAGTTGTATAAGTCAAGTTTTTATCTAAGTACAGTAAAAAAATTAAGTAAAATTTCAGACAAATAGAATAACATTCTTAAAAAATAACTTGGCTACTTTACCCTAAAGGGAGAATTAGAGATAGCAATAGGAATAACTATAGTTCCTATTGTCTAGACATTCTCATATGTTAATATTTCTGATTTAAATTAACAATTCAAGTATAAAACTTACTTATGAATTGAAAAAATCAAAATGGGAGGATAATATGAGTAATAATATTAAAATCAGTGTAAAATTATTTATGCTAGCATCTGTAGTTATTTTATCTTTTGTATTCTCAAACTTCCTTGTTAATAGTTCCGTAGAGAAAAACAAAAAAAAACTCAACGAATCTAGAGTCTTACAGAAAGTATTTGATATTGCAAATGATATTGACAGAAGTATGCTACAACTAAGAAGAAATGAAAAAAATTTTATTTTAAGAAAAAATTTAGTATATTTAGGCAATATGAAAACTATTCAAAAAAACACAGTTGAAAAATTAAATATTGTTAAAGAAATGAAGATAGAAGGTCTCAATTATGATAATTTATCTCAAATTATTTTTATTCTAAATGATTATATGTCTAGTTTTTCTTCCTATGTAAACATTGCAGAAGAAATTGGATTAGATGAAAATTCAGGTCTACAAAAACAATTGAGAGTCAGCATACATCTAGTGGAAGAAAAGTTTACAACTATTAATGATTACTATTTATTAAGCCAGCTATTAATGCTTAGAAGGCATGAAAAAGATTATCTATTAAGATTTGACAAAAAATATGTAGATCAATTTAATGAAAGAATTGTTTCTATTTCAAATAATAAAAAATTAGGTTCCGAAGATAAAGTCTTATTAGAAAATTATTCTAGAAACTTTAATTTATTAGTTAGTAAGTATAGCTTATTAGAGGAAAAAAGAATTATTTTTACAGAAGAAATACAAAAGCTTGAACCTTTAGCAAATACTTTCGAAAACAGTGTCGAGATTCTGCTTGAAAGTATTAAAAATGAAGTTGAAGTTAATAGTAATGATTTGTCGGGTATCATTACAAAAATAAATATATCTATTGCAATAGTTTTATTAGGGTTTATTATAATCATCTCTCTTGATATAAATAAAGCTATCAAAAACTTTATTGAAATATTCAGAAAAGCTGCACTTGGTGATTTAACTGTTAGAATTAATACAAAGGGGAATAACGAATTTACTCTGTTATCGAAGGAGTTTAATAATTTTATTGGAAATATTAGTAATCTCGTTACCGGTGTTCAGTCTTTATCTGATACTGTTTCTAAAGAAAGTCAGACTTTACTTTGGACCATGGACAACATTGTCAAAGGAAATAATAGTAGTTACTTTAATCAAATGAAAAAGAGGATGTCAGAGGGTACCATACACCTAGAAAATAGAATAGAAGATGTTTTAGATAATGTAAGAAATCAAAGTGCAAGCACTCAAGAAACATTAGCTGCACTTGAAGAAATTTGTGCGGGTAATGGTTCTATTAGTAACAATTGTAAAAATGCTCTTACGGGCTCTGAAGAAGCTGTTAAAATGGGGAATAATAGTTTCGAAACAGTTAAAAGATTAACTTATGATATGGATACTATTAATGAAAGTGTTAAAGATGCTAATCAAAAAATAAATAAACTTATTAATTTTAGCGAAAAAATAAGTGATATAATAGATTCTATTGATGTTATCTCTGAACAGACTAATCTATTAGCCCTTAACGCCGCAATAGAGGCTGCTAGAGCAGGAGAAGCTGGAAAAGGTTTTGCTGTAGTAGCAGAAGAGATAAAAAAGTTAGCTGAAAAAACTAGTGGAGAAACTGAAAAAATCGAAAGCATTCTTAGTAACATAAGTCACGAAATAGAAGCTGTAAAGAGTGCTAATGAGGATGTTGAAAAAAGTGTTGCCAAAGGTATAGAACGTTCTCATAATGTAAAAGATAAGATAAAAAATATTATTTCTATTACTAATCTTAATAATAATGGCATAGGTGAAATTAGTTTTGCTACCAACGAACAAGTAATGGCTAGTGAAGAAATAACTCGTGCTGTAAAAGATATTGCAGAAAATTCTAACTCAATAGAAAATCTTGGATTAGAAACATTTAAAATAGCTAGAAACATTGCTAGTGTACTTGACTCAAAACTTAAAAATCTTGATAAATTAAATGATATTACAAGTCAACTACAAGAAAATTTAGAGCATTTCAAAGTAGAAGCAAAAAATAATTAAACAGTTATTAAATTCAAATATAAAATTTCCCTGGTATCATTGAATTATATTCAAAAAACTTAGGGAAATTTTTTTATTTTTACTAATCCAAACTCATATTGAATTATATTTTTTTATAATTTTTTCTATAACTTGATTTTCACTAAGTAAAGTTACTTCTCTTATTACTATCTTTAGATTTGAAGATGATATTTTTTTTTGTAATTTTTTTGTTTGTTGGTCATTTAAATCTTCATATCTAAAAGCTGCAGCAATTCCATAAATTAAATTATCATTTGACATCGCATACTCTAAAGTTCCTCTTAATGGCTTTATAAGTCTATCGTTAAAGCTCAACTTTCTTAAAGGTTCTCTTCCAACTCTTTTTACTTCATCTTTTAAATAGGGATTTTCAAACCTACTAATAATTTTTTCTATATATTCAAAGTGTCCCTCTTCTTTAAATCCATATCTTTTAATAAGTACTTTTCCACTTTCTTTCATGGCACCTCTTACTATTTCTTTTATTTTCAAATCCTCTATACTTTCTTTTATTGTATTATATCCTTTTAAAGCTCCTAAATATGCTGCAATTGCATGTCCTGTATTTAGGGTAAATAATTTTCTTTCTACAAAAGCAATTAAGTTATCTGTTAATTGCATTCCTTTTATCATAGGAATTTCTCCCTTGAACAATGTTTTATCTACTATCCACTCTTTAAATTCTTCTACTCTTACTTTCAATATGTCAGCCTCATTATCTATAGGTGGAACTATTCTATCCACTGCAGAATTTGGAAACCCAATATTTTCTTTCATAAAATTAAATGCTACTTTGTCTATATATTTTTGGATTTCTTCTTTTAAGAAAGTAGAAGATTTAATCATATTTTCGCAAGCTATTATGTTCAGTGGCTTTGTATTTCCAACTTCCATCCTTTTTCTAATTCCTCTTGCCAAGGTTTTGGAAATTATTGAAAGAATTGTAGATCCTACAGCTGTAGTAATAATATCTGCTTTGGCTATCAATTCTATTATTTCTTCACCTGAAGAAATAACTCCTTCAACATTCTTTACTAAAATTTCTTCTTTTTTCTTTCCAACAACTTCAACTAAGTATTCATTTCTACTGTTCATTTCATTAATTAACTTTTGATTTATATCAGTAAAGTATACTTTATACCCAGATTGAGAAAGTAGTTTTCCTATAAATCCTCTACCTATGTTTCCAGCTCCAAATTGTATTGCTACTTTCAAATTTACCCCCTTTCCTAATTTACAAACAAATTATATATATCATCAATACTCTTCGTTTTTGCAAGTCTCATTACAGTTTCTTCATTTGCTATAATATTTGCTATATTTGCTATAATATCAACATGTTCATTATCTTTCCCTGCTATTCCAATTAAAATATATGCCTTTTCATCTCCAAAATCTATTCCATCTGTATATTGGTTTACAACTATACCTGTTTTTAATACTTTTGATTTTCCTTCTAAAGTACCATGTGGAATTGCAACATTATTCCCAATATAAGTAGTTGATTTTTCCTCTCTTTCAATCATATAATTATAATAATCTCCAGCTACATAACCTAGTTTTGCCATTTCAAGTCCTATATTTTTTATGGCTTGTTTTTTACTTACTGATTCAAGCCCTAACGTTATTCCTTTTTTAATTAAAACTTCGCTTTTATCTATATAATTCTTTTTAACTTCTTCAATGTTGTTTTTTAATTTTCTTACTAAATTCTCATAAAACTTTTCATTAATAAAGTTATCAACAGACAAGTGTATTGGACTAGTAACTAATGTTTTCGCTCTCGATGTTAAATCACTATGAGTTATCACTATATCTACATCTTCTGTTAAATTATTTATTGCTCTATTTTCTACAAATATGTCAATACCTGCATTTTTCAGCTTTTTTCTCAATAAACTCGCTCCTACTGCACTCGAACCCATACCAGCATCACATGCAACTATTATTTTAGATACTTCTTCTGTGGAAATAGAATTTAAAGTTTTTGAAGGTTTCTCTTTTCTGTTTTTCATTTGTTTCATCTTAGATTTAACATCATTTAAATCTTCTT
The DNA here is from genome assembly GCA_964517235.1 of uncultured Fusobacteriaceae bacterium. GTDB lineage: Bacteria > Fusobacteriota > Fusobacteriia > Fusobacteriales > Fusobacteriaceae > CAZFBB01. Next base: position 16,106 of record CAZFBB010000038.1, on the reverse strand, counting down.
TTTCATTACCTTTTCTTTTAAGAATTATCATTGCTGTTAAACAAGAAACTATTCCTCCTACAAGTATTGATAATATTGTAGCTCCAAATCCTCCCCTTGGTGTCATTGCAAGTAATGCAAATATACTTCCTGGAGATGCTGGTGCTATAAGACCACCTCTTAGTATTACATTGGTAAAGACTCCTGACATACCTCCAAATATTACTGCTATTATTAACAATGGATTCATTAACACATATGGGAAGTATATTTCGTGTATTCCTCCTAAAAAATGAATTATAGTCGCGCTTGGTGCTGAATTTTTTGCAGTTCCCTTTCCAAATAGCATATAAGCTAGTAAAATTCCTAATCCAGGTCCAGGATTCGCCTCAATCAAGAAAAATATCGATTTCCCTAATTCTTGTGACTGCTGAATTCCTAGCGGTGAAAAAACTCCGTGATTTATTGCATTATTTAAAAATAAAATTTTTGCAGGTTCTACTATTATTGACGTTAATGGTAATAGATTAATTTCTACTATCTTCTCTACTGCATTTTCAAGTCCAACATTTAAAACTTCTACCATAGACCCTACTACCCTAAAAAATATAAGTGCCAAAATCATTCCAATTATTCCTGCAGAAAAATTATTTATTAACATTTCAAACCCAGCTTTAATTTTACCTTCTACTGCTCTATCAAATTTTTTAATAGCATAACCACCAACTGGTCCTGCTATCATAGCTCCCATAAACATAGGTATAGACGTTCCAACTATCACTCCTGAAGTTGCTATTGCTCCAACAACACCTCCACGTTCTCCTCCAACTAGCTTCCCACCAGAATAACCAATAAGTAAAGGTAACAAATAAATTATCATAGGCTCAACTAATTTTGATAGTGTTTCACTTGGTATCCATCCTGTAGGTATAAATAAAGCTGTAATAAATCCCCAAGCTATAAATGCACCTATATTAGGCATTACCATCGTACTTAAGAATCTCCCAAAGGTCTGAACTTTCACTTTCATATCATTGTTTCCCAAATTTTTTGACATACTACAATCTTCCACTTTTTTCCTCCTTTTCTTATTCAAATAGATATTTTAACTATTTCAATTTTCATATGTGTCTTTTCCATTTATATAGAACAATTATATTTTTAACGAAGTTTTTGTTCAATGTTAAAACACTTCTATAAAGGAAGAAATAAATAATTTCATTTTTTTTTGCAAGTTTTTATCTTTGATAATGTATAAAAAAAACTGTAACTTAATATATTAGCTACAGTTTTTCCTCTCTTCTTCTATTTTTATCTTTTCTATGTATCTTTTTATTTCAAAGGGGTCATTTGTATTCTCTACAAACTCAATAAATCTATAATCTTCTATAAGTGTTACGAGCTCTGCCAATGCTTCTATGTGCTCATTTTGATCTAAACTTGAAAATGGAAGTATTATTCTTACTTTTTTATTTTCTGGAAAACTAACTGGTTCATTTAATCTAATTAGGCTCATTTCCGTTTTTATAATTGAGTTAGTTGCCCTTGCATGAGGTAATGCTATTTTATCTGCTACGATCATATAACTTCCATTTTTATTTACAGATTCTATCATTTCATCAATATACCCTTCTTTAACAGCACCTTTTTTTACTAATATATTCCCAGATACTCTCAATGCTTCTTCCCAATTACTAACAGAACAATCTAATTTATATTCTCTGTAGGTAATAAGGTATCCAAGCCTTTTTTCCCAGATTTATTTTTATCATCAAGAATTTTTCCTTTGAGGAAATTTTTTAGTTTTTTTATTAAGATTTCATAATCTTCTATTTGACATTCTGATTCTATAATCTCTATCAATTTATTTAAAGATATCTTTTTTTTCACTTCTGTAAGTCCATACTCTTCAAGCTTTCTCCTATCACTTTTAGAAAGTATAGGGTCAATTTTTATTATAGGAAAAGGATACTCGATTTTATTCTCAACATCCAAAGTAGATATTATAAAATCTATATTTTCATAATTTTCTATTTCGAGAAATTTGTGATAGGGTAATGTATTTACAATATTAACTTCATATCTTTCTAATAATTTCTGAGCTAGTAACTTTGAACTTCCATATCCAAATCCACATATTATCATTATATTTTTAATTTGTCTTTGACTATTAGTTTTTCTATCCAAAGCAGTTTTAAAATGTATAGTCAAAAAGGCAATTTCATCATCTGGTACTTTTTTGTTAATATACCCTTGCAACTTTTCTTCACATACAACCTTTATTATATTAAAAAGCTCTTTATATAATTCTTTTACTTTGTTGGAAATTTCATTTTCAAGTAATATATCATTTTTTATTCTATAAATAGAAGGCTTTAAGTGATTTAGCAACCCATCAAAAAGTATCTTATCATTTGATAAATTCACTCCAATATTCTTACTCACTTCTTTAATAATTTCATTTATAGAAATTTCTATTTCCATCCAATTTTCATAAAAAGATGTATTGAAGTTATATGAATGACTACCTAAAAATAATTCTGTTAAAAACAAAATTTCATAATCATTAAATTTAAAGTTATCTTCAAAATGAATTAACTCATTTAAAAGTATCTCATATTCCTTAGTACTTCTTAAAAATTTTTCATTTACTTCTCTATTTTCTATTTTTTTCCCTTTTTTTAACCTTACTAGAGCTATAATCAAGTAAAATTGAAGAACTTTATAGGCCTCATCAGAAATTATAATGTTAAGTTTTTTTTCTACTCTTTTTATAAATATTCTTATATCTCTAATAGGAGAATTTTTAAGGTATATTTTCAATTGTTCTCTAATGAGTTTATATCCTAAAGTTTCATCTTTTTTAACTTTATCTACCAATTTATCCTTAGATATCTCCATATAGTTCATAAGAAATTTTAACTGTGTTTTTCTTAACTTTTCTTCATCACCTACAAGTATCAAACCTAATTTAGGAAGGAATTTTAGCCTCAACTTTTCTTCATTTAGTAAATCCTTTACTTCTTTTAGATCTAGCTTAATTGTACTTATACTTACAGATAAAGTTTCTGATATCTCATGTAATTTTATTATATTCGTAGAAAAAATACTTGTAGCAATAATGTATTCTTTTCTTTCATACTTGGAGAAACTATAAATTCTTGTATTTAGTATATTTATTATTTCAAATAATTTTTCCTTTTCTTCAATTATTTCAAAATAACCATTTTGTTGTTTCTTTATTGGATTCAACCTGTTTTTAGATAAAAAGTAATTAATGTTATCAATGTCATATCTAATGCTTCTCTCGCTTATATTAAATTTACTAGAGATTTCTTTTAAAGATGTTACTTTTCCTTTACTCATAAAGTATTTTATAATTTCTATGCACCTTTTATTTAACATTCTACCTCCTCTAAACTTAAAAATATCTTATAAATTTCTTCAATATCTGTTATAGTTGAAGGATCTTCTATCAATTTAGCATTATCTATTATTTCTGGCAATTTTGATATAATTTTGATATATTCACTCTTAAATGCTGCTATACCCACTAATAAATAAGCAATTTTCCCATTTCCATAGTCTATACCATAAGGATATTGATCTATGACTATTCCATTATTTTTAATACACTCTAAACCTGTTTTATTCCCATGCACTACTACAATTCCTTTTTCAAAATACATATTAGAGCTTATTTCATTTTCAAATATACTGTTTATATATCCTCTTTCAACATAGCCTTCATTATAAAGTCTTTCACCTATATTTCTCAAAGCTTTTTCCTTTTCTACTCTTTTTAGCCCTATTTGAATATTTGATTTTTTTAGTATATATTCATTATTTTTTTTGTTTTCTTTTCTATAGTTTTTCAATTGACTTACAAATTCTTCATAAAAATTTCCATCTATAAAGTCATCTATAACAATTAATTCCCACTTTTTAATAGTTTTGATTCTATTTATTAACTGCCTATGTACTATTACAAAATCTATTTTTTCGGGAATACTATCAATTCTGCTGTTTCTAACTAATATATTTTCCAATCCTGCTTTTTCAATTTTACCTTTAAGCAATGTTGCCCCCATAGCACTAGAACCCATTCCTGCATCACAAACTACACAAATTCTAATATATTCTTTTTTTTCTAACTCTTCTTTTTCATTAGATATTTTTTTTACTTTATTTTCATTTTCCTCTACTCTAAAGCTCCATTTTCTTTTATTATTTAGTATAAAATATCCTAAGAAGAATGATATTAAAGTGGACAATGAAATACCTAAAATAATTGCTAATTTATCTCTCCATGGAGATAAAAGTAATAATAGAAAAACACTTCCTGGTGAAGCTATTCCAATTAACCCTGCATTAAACTTATTAAATATATATATTCCTACCATTCCACTAAATATCAAAATTGGTATAACTTTCAACTTCTTCAAAACATAGGGAAAATATACTTCGTGTATTCCTCCTATAAAGTGAATAAAAATATTAGACCAAATTTCTGTAACTTTCTTTTTATCTTTTTTATTTCTTTCAGTAAAATAATAAGCTAATAATATTCCCAAACCAGGTCCAGGATTAGTTTCCATTAAAAAAAATATTGATTTTCCATATTTTTCTAATTGATTAAGTCCCAAAACTGATAAAACTCCATGATTAATAATATTATTTAAAAAAAATATTTTTGATGGCTCTATTATTATAGAGAACAGGGGTACAAATTTTATATATTTTATATAATGTAAGTTTTCTAAAAGAATTTTCATAAAATATTCCTGTATATATGTGTAAAGAGGTAAAAGTTCAATAAATCCAAGTAACAAAAGGCTACTAATTAATACTGTTCCAATATTGTTAAGGAGCATTTCATATCCAAGATATGCAAACTTATTTATTCTTCTTTTATATTGACTCATACAAACCCCTGCCAAACTTCCAAAAAATATTGACTCTAAAAAGGAATTAAAATTGTATAGAGTCATCATCCCACCCATTACAATTACTGCACATGTTCCTCCAAATTTTTCTTCAAATATTTTTCCACTGTTATAAGTTAGCACTATAGGTAATATATACTCAGAAAATAATCTTTTAAAATTTTGTAAGAGTACATATTCTCCTGAAAAAAAGTTAAGAATACCAAGAAAAATGAAAAAAGGAGTGCTTTCAATTATGATTTTGCTAATTATTTCCCCTGCTTTTTTAATAGAATTTCTTATCATTTTTTCTCCTTGTATTTTATATAAATTAAAATATCTATCATAACAGATTCTTTAAATACTACAATTGAAATGTATATTGTAAGCTCTTTTCCCGAAAAAGACAATATCAAAGATTTTTTTTAAAGCTTATTCATTTCAAAAAAAAATGAAAAATTTTATATTTAATTTGACAATATTGGCTTAAAAAAATCAATTCTAACTACTTATAAAGAAATCTAAGTAAAAATCACGCTAATTTACAAAGAAAAATACCTAATTTTTTTTACAAACTTCCGATAAAATTAATCATTTAAAATAATTAATTTGTTTTTTTTTGAGGGCTGTGTTATATTAACCTTGATAAATTCCCAATTTTTAAGGAGGAAATTATGAAAAAGTATATTAATCAAATTGAAAATATATTAAAATCAAACAATGAACTAAATGAAAATAATTTAATTAAAGAAACATTTATTAATACTAATATGACAGGCATGTTAGAAGATTACCTATACCTTCTACCCTCTACACATTCCTATGTTTATATATTAAATAACATTTCAAATCGAATGGCTCATACTTTTATTGCTGAATACTTTAAAAACATGTTAAAAATTCAAGAAAAATTTCCTAATGAACATATTAAATTTTTTCTAGTAGAAAATAATGAGATTCTTTCTTTTAATACCTATTTAAACTCTATACCTTCTTCTATGGAAAAGTATTCTCCTGATTTTGATTATATTCTAGAAGAAATTAAAAATTTAGATAAT
>CAZFBB010000038.1:0-10044 GCA_964517235.1 uncultured Fusobacteriaceae bacterium | reverse complement strand
TCTTAGAAAAATTTAGAAACTTAGGTGTAGCTAAAATTGCCTTAAATAAAATAATAAGAGATTATAATGGTAAAATACTTTTAGCAGAAATTTTAAGGGAAAATGAAATTAGTATTAACTTATTTAAAAAATGTGGTTTTGAAGTAGAGGAAGTAAAGGAAGATTATATTAAACTTCTGAGAAAAAAAAGCTAATTGTAGTATTTGTTACATTGTGGTATAATAAACAAAATATCTAAAGAGGTGTATTATGATTGTTATAGCTAGAAGAACTTATTATTACTATTACTCTTAAAAGGTTTGGAATCTATAAGATAACAAGCCATGTTGTAGTGTAATAAGAATTATGGCTGTGATAGAAATTAGAATGTTAACTCACAGTCAATTGTGAGTTTTTTTATTTACAGATATATTTATAAATAATAATAAAAGATGGGAGAGGAAATATGAATATCGAAACAGAAGTACAAAGACAATTTGATCTTCTTACTAGAGGAGTAGAGGATCTTATTTCAGAAGAAGAATTTAAGAAAAAACTAAAAAAATCCTTAGAAACAAATACTCCATTAGTTGTAAAACTTGGTGTAGATCCTACAGGTTCAGATTTACATATTGGACATGCAGTACAATTAAGAAAATTAAAGTTATTTCAAGAATTAGGTCATAGAGTAAAATTCCTTATAGGTTCTTTTACAGCTAGAATAGGAGATCCTACAGGAAAATCAGAAACAAGAAAAATGTTAACACCAGAAGATATTGCTGATAATATTAAAGGTTGGCTAGACCAAGTTCAACTAATATTAGATTTAGATAAGATTGAAGTTGTATATAATGGAGATTGGTTGGAAAAACTTACTTTAGAAGATGCATTAAAACTATTATCACAATTTACTGTTGCCCAAATGGTACAAAGAGAAGATTTTGCAAAAAGACTTGATGCAGGAAAACCAGTTTCTTTAGTAGAATTCATGTACCCTATATTACAAGGATATGATTCAGTTGAGATTGAAGCAGACATAGAGCTAGGAGCAACTGAACAAAAGTTCAATTTATTAAGAGGAAGAGATTTACAAAGAAATGCAGGACAAGAAGCACAAGTATGTATGATGACTCCTATTTTGGTTGGACTTGATGGCGTAGAGAAAATGTCTAAATCATTAGGAAACTACATTGGTATAACAGAAAATCCAAATGACATGTTTGGTAAAGTTATGTCTATTTCAGATGAATTAATGTGGAACTACTATGAATTAGCTACAGATGTCCCAATAGCAGAAATTGCTTCACTAAAAACTGGTGTAGAAGATGGAAGCGTACACCCTATGGATGTTAAAAAGAGATTGGGAAGTGAAGTAGTTGCTTTATATCACTCAAAAGAGGAGGGAGAAAAAGCAAGAGAGTGGTTTGAAAATGTATTCTCTAAAAGAAATGTTGATGTTGAACTTCCAGAGGTTAAAGTAGAAGTAGAAGAAATTGGTGTAATAGATTTGATAGTTAAAGAATTAGGCTTTTTTAAGGGAACTAGTGATGCTAGAAGACTTGTACAACAAGGTGGCTTCAAAATTAATGATGAGTCAATTAAAGATGTAAAAGCTATTATACAAATACAAAATGGAATGGTTATAAGAGCTGGAAAGAAAAAAATAGTCAAAGTAATAAAATAAAGGGATTAGTAATTTTATATAAATTCCCACTACTTATTAAGGAGTTCTACTATGAACTCTTTTTTTATTATTGAAAAATGAATTTTTAACTTAATAAGTTTAAAAGAGACTCTAGGAACATAAAATACCTTAAAGTCTCTTTAATTTATTATTTAATTCTAATTTCTTTAGTTAGTATAAATATACGTATTTTATATCTCGCTTCCATTAGATATCAATGTTATTTGGTTAAAAGCATTTTCTTTAGCAATATCATAAATTACCCTATTTCTAACATTAGCTAAAAGCGCTTTTTCATATGGAGTATAGTTTGTTCTTTCAAATATAAATACTCTTTCTCCTTCACTTACTAAAGCTACATCATTTTCACTTGCGAATATAGACTTTGTAAGAGCTTTATCTTGACCTACTCCACTTCCAATATATCCATTTGTAGTTATATTTTCATATACATAATTAGGTAGTTTTGACCATTCTTTACTCAGTTCTTCAAATGTTAGCTCATCGTTATTTACTTTTTCTGCTAACTCTTTTGCTTTTTTAACTGTTTCTTCAAGTGTTTCTTCACTAGCCTTTACTTCTACTAAAATATGACTAGCATTTACTTTCATTTCATTTTTCTCTTCTACTTTAATAATGTGATAACCAAATTGTGTTTCAACAACTGATGGATAAATGCCAACTTCTCCTTCAAAAGCTGCTTTTTCAAATTCTGGCACCATTTGACCCCTTGCAAACCATCCAAGACTTCCACCCTGAGTTTTACTTGGTCCATCTGAATATTGCATTGCTAGTTGTGCAAAATTAATTCCTTCTTCTTGAGCTTTTGAAAGAATTTTATTGGCTTTTTCCAAGGCATTTGCTTTATCATTCTCACTAGGTTTAACTTCTAATTCAACAAGATTTATGTTAGCACTTTCTTTTACATCATACTTTGAACCATTTGCCGTAAAATAATTTTTTATTTCTTCTTCTGATATTTGTGCTTCTTTTATTAGCTTCTTTTGTAACCCTTGTTGTAATTCAAACATTCTATCATTTTGAGCTAAAGTTTCATCAACTTTTATTCCTAATTCTTTTGCTTTTTCTACAACTCTTACTTCTCTTTCTAACTGTTCCTTTACACTATTTTCAAGAGCTTCTGCATCAGAAAGACCATACATTCTTTGAATCATCTTTCTATTTGTTACTTCTACATTAGAAAATACATATTCTCCTATTATATATCCCTTTCCTTCTTCAGCAGTTCTTGCATATTTGCTATATAAAGCTTCTCCTTCTTCTGTCCACTCTATCTTAGCTTCTTTTTGCATTTTTTCTATAAAAGCTCCAAAAGCTTGACCTTTTCTTAAATTAACTAATCTATCTTCTATTTGTTCCTTTGATTCTTCCAAAGTTTTTCCATAGTAACTATCATATTTATTATCTTCATAATATTCTGCTATTTCCTCGTCACTAATTGTTACTTTGCTTTCTATTACCTCTACTACCTTTTCAACTAATAATTCATCTTTTAATCCCTCTTTAAATGTTGCTTTTGTAAACCCTTGGAATTGTAAAGCTCTAGCAAATGAATCTTCATCTCCAACTTGAGCTTTATAAGCATTATACTGCTTATCCACCTCACTTTTTGACACTTTAACTTTTAGGTCTTTTGCACTTTGAACTAATAATTCATTTTGAACTAATCTATCTAATAAGATTACTTTTAACTCTTCTGCATCTAAAGCGTCTCCATACATTCTTCTGTAACCATTAATTCCTCTTGAAAATTCTCTTTCAATTGCAATTGCATCTACTTTCTTCCCATTAATTATTAATGCATGTCTTTGTATTGATTTATAATCTCTAAGTCCTTGTACAACCGCAAATAAAATCGTTGCGATAAAAGCAATTACAAATACTGTAATTGGCCCCTTCATTTTTTTCCTAATTTTTCTTATTGCCAACTTCTTGCCTCCATTTCTAATCTTTGTTTTACTTCTTCAATTATACATATTAAAATCTATTTTTTCAATAACTTATTATAATTCAAGAAAGTTTTCTATCATCTTCATACCTTTATCTGTATAGACAGATTCAGGATGAAATTGTAATCCAACAACAGGATACTTTTTATGTCTTATTGCCATTATTTCTCCATCATTTGCCTTTGCTGACACTATAAATTCTTCTGATAATGTTTCTTCTAATATTGCCAAAGAATGATACCTAGCAACTTTAGTGGGATTTTCTATTCCTTTAAAGATTCCCATGCTATCATGGTGAATATAAGAATACTTACCATGATAAAGTTCTTTAGCGTAAGATACAGTTCCCCCGAAAGCTTCTCCTATAGACTGGTGACCTAAACAAATACCCAATATTGGATATTCCTTATACAGTGCCTTTATTAACTCTATACAAATACCCGCATCTTTTGGTGCTTTTGGCCCAGGAGACAATACTATCTTATCTGGATTCAACTTTCTAATCTCTTCTATACTTATAGCATCATTTCTATAAACTACTACATTTTTATCTATAGTTCCAATATATTGATAAAGATTATATACAAAAGAATCATAATTATCAATTAATAACACCATCTTATTTCATCTCCCTAATACTATATAAACTTCTATTTTACTTTAGAACAAATTTTCCCAAAGCGTAAAGAAAAAGTAGGTTAACCTACTTTTATCCTTTTATTGCTTCAATTATCTTTTCGGCTAATACCTTTTCTTCTCTTTTTTCAATTAGTTGCAAATTAAAGATTAAGCTTCCTTCATTTAACCAACAAAGTACTGAAGGCTCACCTATACGCAACAATTTTTCTATTTCTTTAACATCTTTTTCCTTTGGAGTTACAACTAATAATTCTCTATTAAAAGCATCTGTATATGATACTCCTTCTTCTACTTTTAAGTAGGGACCTTCTATAAGTCCAAAGTCTGCTAGGTCAGTTAACTTTTCTTGTAATAACTCCAAAACTCTTACATTAGCATTTTTAACTTTCCCTTCTCCCTTATTAAGTACATAAGATAGAAAAGAATCTTCATATTCTTCTCCAATTTTTTTCTTAAGAGCTAAATAATACAAAGTTTGATTTTCCTTTGAAAGGGAAAACAAACTATTATATATGCTATTTTTAATCTTTTCAATTTCCCCTTTGTCTCCCACAATTAATGCTCCATAAGGTACATCTTCAACTTTAGACAAATCTATTATAGAGATAAAGTTGTCTTCAATAACTTCTCTAAATGAGTATGCAAATTTTTTTATATCTTCATTATTACTATCTAGGTATACTTTATCAGTAATAAAGATATTTTGATATTCACTTTTTAATTCGTTTAATTCCGCCATAGTTAAACTTGCTAATCCCTCTAGTTTATTTCCAAAAAGATCACTATGCAAGATAATGCTATCTTCATTTAACACCTTTCTGTAACTATCAATAGTTACATTATTAATAGTTCCTGCAAGAGAATAACTTCTAGAAGCTTCTTCAATAGTATCTATCAAATTAGCTCCATTATCAAAAGTATAACTTTCTCTCAAGGAACAAATAATATTTTTTTCTTTATATAAAGCTTTTAATACTGCATACAATCCACCTGGAACCGATGCCATTATTAAGTACTCCTTTTCTTTATTATAACTTTTCAAAAAGTTATTTATCTCATCATCTAACTCTATTCCTTTTCCATTTTTTACATCATAGTGTAAAGTATTATAGTGTGAATAGTGATCTACAAATTCCTTCAACAAACCTTTTGAATAAAATTTATTTCCTACATATTTAGAATAGATAGTTCCTAAGGCATTTAATACCTTTTTACTTCCAATTTCCCTCTCTTCAGATAAAGTCTCCTTCAAGTTCTCTATATAATAAGGCATAGAAAAATCAATAAGCTTTAAGTCTTCTTCAGATTTTGCAGTAGTTACTAATAGATGTCTTCCATCTAATAAGTCACTTAACTTTTCTTCTACTGCTACCTTTGAAAACTTCCTAGTTAATTCTATTACTTCTGGTATAGATAGCAAGTCTTCAACTGTGGGAATTTTATCTAGATAATTTTGTATTAACATAAAATCCATTTTTTAAACTCCTATTAATTCTCGTCGTCTTTTCCTCTAGTAGCAGTCCTTCTGTCTAATCCGTATTTTCTTATTTTCTCATACAAAGTAGTTCTACCTATTCCAAGTAATTTTGCCGTTTCTTGCTTATTCCATCTAGTTTTTTGCAAAGCACTTGCTATTACAACTTTTTCTACTTCAGCAAGTTCATAAATATCTTTTTCAAGTACCTCTTTTAGTGGTCCAATACCAGTTACCGTTTTATTTTCTAATGTATCTGATTTCATTTTAATCTCAAGTGGTAAATCCTCTACACCAATCACTTTGTCATTACAAAGTATAACCATTCTTTCAATTATATTTTTAAGTTCTCTTATATTCCCCGGATATGAATACTCCAATAAATATTTCATAGCTTCACCAGAAATAACTATCATTTCCTTATGTAAATCTACTACTATTTTATTCAAGAAGTAATTTGCTAAAAGAGGTATATCCTCTTTTCTTTCCCTTAATTTAGGCACTTCTATAGGAAATGCTGTTAATCTATGATATAAATCTTTTCTGAATAAGCCTTTTTTTACTAATTCTTCCAAGTTTTCATTAGTAGCTGCTATAAACCTTACATCTACTTTTATTGTTCTATTTCCACCAACTCTTCTTAACTCTCCATATTCAATTACTCTCAATAACTTAGCTTGAGATTTTAAATCCATACTCCCTATTTGGTCAAGAAACAAAGTTCCACTATCTGCTTCTTCAATTATACCTTTTCTAGTTGAAACAGCACCTGCAAAAGCTCCTTTTTCATATCCGAAAAGTTCAGACTCAATAAGAGTAGGTGAAATAGAAGCACAGTTTATAGTTATAAAGTTTTTCTTTCTTCTATTTGATTTTTTATAAATTTCTTTTGCAACTAGCTCTTTTCCTACACCATTTTCACCATTAACTAAAACTGTTAAATCACTATCAGCTACCTTTTCAATAATTTGTTTTAATTCTTTTATCTTAGCATGCTGACCTATTATTTCCTCTGATTCTTCTGTATCACTTAATTTTTTCTCCAATTCTCTCTTCTCCTTTAATAACTCTAAGTTATTAAGTGCTGGAAGTATAATCCTATTTAAATCCTTTAGTGTAAACGGTTTTACTACATAATTATAGATTTCTCCATCTTTAACATCTTGTAATGATTCATCATTTTCCTCAGAAATAAGAGCAATTGTCACTATATCTTTTCCTATTCCCTTTAGTTTTCTCATTGCTTCTGAAAACGTAAACCAAGTTAAGTTCTCGTCTAAAAGTAATATATCAAAATCACTTTCTCTTAACATATCTAATCCATCTAAGAAGTTATTAAAAGTAATTACTTCATAGTCATCTTTTAATTCTTTTCTAATCTTCTTCAACAATTCCTTAGTTTCAGAAATTGCTAAAACTGACTTTTGTTTCATAAGTTCCTCCTTTTCCATTGTACAAAAAACTTACATTAATCCTCTTCTTTTTATTTTAACACCTTTACTGTGTTTTTTCAATACTTTTTTTCCTATTTTTTATAGAATTATCTCACTTTGTCCCATATTCTGTCATCATTTAATTGTTTTTATGCAAAATTTTATTGATTTTTACTTAATTTTCATCCTTTTTACAAAAAATATTACAAGTTTTTTTGACCCTTTATTGGTGTAATGTCACTTTCCTTACATTTACATATTGGTTATGTACAAAAATAATCCTTTAATTTTCATTTCTTTTTTATTTTTGATGTTTAAATAGAGAAAAGATTGGTTAAATATTGCATAAAAAATTTTAATTTTTTTATGTTAACTTTAAAAGAAATCACATTCATTTTAGTATAATCTATTAAAGAATATATAGGAGGATTTTATGACTAGTAAAGAGATATTACAATTAGACATAGATAAAGGGTTAATAAAAGAATTAACTGAAGAATTTATACATGAAAGAAGAGTTTTCCCATATATGACAAATATAAGAGAGATACATATAGCTATGGTAAATCCTACTGATATTAATACTATTATGTCTATCAAAGCAAAGTATAGAAAAAGAGTTGTTATAAACCAAATAAACAACGAAGAATTTTTTCTTTTAATTCGAAAGTATTTTGGTGTAGGAGCAGGTATGTTCTCCGACAGTAACAAAGGTTCTATAAGTTTTTCAAAAAATTTCAATATTGATGATTCAAAAGAAAGTGCTGAAGTTATCCAGTTTGTTAACAGAATCTTATTAGATGCTTATAATAAAGGAGCCACAGATATTCATCTCGAGCCTACAAAGGGTGATATTCTCCTTAGATATAGAATAGATGGAATACTTCACAACATTCCCTTACCTGATAGTATAAAACATGTTTATTTAGCTGTCGTCAGCCGTATAAAGATTATGGCTGAACTTGACATTGCAGAAAAAAGATTACCTCAAGATGGAAGAATAAAGGTAAAAACCAAAGGAGAAGAAACTGAACTACGTATCTCAGTAATTCCCACAGTTAATGGTGAAAGTATAGTAATAAGATTACTTGCTAACCAAAAAAAAGAAATGGAACTTGAAAAATTAGGTATGAATTCAGATATTTTAGACAATTTCAAAAAACTCATTAAAAAACCAAATGGAATAATCTTAGTAACTGGACCTACTGGTAGCGGTAAAACTACTACTCTCTTTTCTGCTATAAAAGAGATAAATGATGGTCAGTTAAAAATTTTAACTATTGAAGATCCAGTTGAATATCAATTAGACGGTGTTTCTCAAATACAAGTTAAATCAGAAATTGGTTTTGACTTTGCAAATGGCTTAAGAGCCATACTTAGACATGATCCTGATATAATTATGATTGGAGAAATAAGAGACAAAGAGACTGCAGATATTGCTATACGCTCCTCTCTAACTGGACATTTAGTTTTTGCTACACTTCATACTAATGACTCAGTCAGTTCTGTAACTAGGCTTATTGATATGGGAATAGAACCGTACCTTATTACCTCTTCTTTAATAGGAGTATTGGCTCAAAGATTAGTACGTAAAATATGTCCATATTGCAAAAAAAGTAAAATTTTTGATAATGGTGAAGAATATTGGTATGGAGAGGGGTGTGATTATTGTTTTCATACTGGCTACAAAGGAAGAACTAGTATACATGAACTTTATACTATCGATGATATTACTAAAAAGGATATCCTACTAGGAAAAACAAATTTTGAAATCAAAACTAACCTATTGAAAAATGGTTGGAAAAACATGAAATCAGATGGTATGGAAAAAGTTAAAAAAGGTATCACCACTCATGAAGAGATAATGAGAGTAGCTTGGTAACTTAATAAAAATAAGGTTTGATTGACTTTTTATCTTAATTAGTTTATAATAAACTCTTATGAAGGAGAGTGAGATATGCTTAATTTAGGAAAATTTAATAACTTAACTGTTATCAATAAATTAAAGGACAATTACATTTTAGAATATGGTGTGAAATTATTTTTTAAAGAAGTCTTAGATGAAGAAATAAAAGTTGGAGATAAGATAAGAGTATTTGTATATAACGATATAGAAAAGGGAATTTTAGCTACACTTAAACCGGTTTATGGAGAAGTTGGAGAGTTAACTTTATTAAGAGTTGTAGACACTGGAATTATGGGGGCATTTTTAGACTTAGGTTTAGAAAAAGACGTACTTCTACTTAAAAACAAGATGGAATCAGACCTTAATGTAGGTGATGAAATTATCGTTTTACTTACACTTGACAATAAAAATCGTATAGGTGCTACTATGCGTATTAGTGACTATCTTAAGATAAAAGATGGTGTAAAGAAAGGCGATAAGGAAAGTGGTATAATATATAGAGTCAATCCAGATATGGGTATCTTTGTTGCTATTGATGGCAAATACCATGGCTTTATTCATAAAAATAAATTAAATAGAGAATATAAAGTTGGAGATGAAATAGAAGGGACTGTCGTTCAAGTTAGACCTGATGGAAAAATAGAACTTTCTATTAAAGAAATTGGAATACAAGCTATAGATGGAGATGCTAAAATCATCTATGATTATATACTTGATAATAATGGTAAGCTTGACATTAATGACAAATCAGACCCTGAATTTATTAAAAGAAAAATAGGTTTAAGTAAAAAAGCCTTTAAAAAAGCTCTTGGTAGACTATATAAAGAAGGAAGAGTAATTAAAGTAGAAGATGATTCTTTTAAAATTAATTATAAAAACAGGTAAAGAAGCTTTCAGCTCCTTTGAGACTGTAGACAAATAAAATTTTCTTAAAAGAGGTTTTATTTGTTTTTTTATTT
>CAZFBB010000037.1:0-21146 GCA_964517235.1 uncultured Fusobacteriaceae bacterium | reverse complement strand
ACCCGTGCGGTCGGAGGTTCGACTCCTCTCCTAGGCACCATTTTATTTTTTGAAACATTTACTTTTACTTCTTTACTTTCAATTTTAAAAATTATTTTAATATATTATTTATTAAATTTTATTTAATCCAAAACTTAGTTTAATAAGTACTCAGGTTGAAGACAAGCAACTAGTTTTTTGAAAAAACATTATTACTTTTGTCTTGACACAAAAGTAATACAACGTCTTGATCACATAATTGAATTTACGTCAAACAAGTCTTCCTTATTCAGTAAAAATCAAGTACTCATATAAGAAATAAGATTAAGTAATCACTACAGTCACTAAATTTCAAAACTCGCTCTTAAGGAGCTCAAACAGCTCTCAATTCTTAAGGCTCCTTTCGTTAACTTAATCTAAATTTCTTATATAGGTACGTCTAAATAAAAAAACAAATAAAACCTTTTTTAAGAAAATTTTATTTGTTTACAGTCTCATAAGTGCTTCCCTATATTCCTTTTAACTTTTTTATTAACTTTCAAAGATATTAATATATGAATCTCCATCAATATTGAATTCTACAAAAATTATATAATTATTATCAAAATATTCAAACTCATTATTTTTCTTTAAAGATTGAAGAGCCTTTAAAAAATTTGGATTAATAGTAAGATAATTAAACTTTAAACTAACTAATATTTTAAATACCTCTGAATGTAGTTTACCAAGAGATGTAAATGTTTTTTCTATGCTTCGTAGCTCCTTGTAACTTTCTCTATACTTTCTAATTTTATTTTTATATCTATTTTTAAAATAATCATATTTTAAAGCTTCATACAAAAATGTACTAAATTGGTTTTTTGATAAATGAAGGTTACAATAAATAATATTTCTTTTAATATAATCAAATGTTTTTTCTTCTAAAGAGTTGTGGATAATATTCCAAACAACATTTTTTTCATAGATTATTCCTTTTTTTATAAAGCTTATTAAATTATTTGTCATATCTATGTATTCCTGGTCATGTGTATCTGTTATGTTAAAATGTAAACCAATAATTTTTGAATTGAAAGCATTTTTATTCTTAATCCTTTTATATGAAATTTTTTTAGAAATAGCTTTTTCAACTTTTTTTATATTTGGAATTAAAATTTTCATTTCAAAATCATAAAATCTACTATAAACTCCCTCTAAATCTAATATTTTTTTTAACTGTAATAGAGAAATTTCAAATGTTCTATTTAAACTTATACTATTCTTAAAAAGTAAAAATAAAGCATTACTATAAAATCCTCTAAGTGAAATTAATTTATCAAAGCTATAATTATTGTAGTATGAAGATTTTTTAAATATCAGCATAAAATCATTGGAAAAGTTTAAAGTTAGCTGTTTTTCTTCTAACAAATAGGATGAAACAATATTTATACCACCTTGTCTATCTATCAAATCAAAACGCCAAGTTGTATAAATTATAAAATTACTGCTTAATCTTGAAATTATTTTTAAAATCTTTTCTTCGTCAGTAATATTTAATATTTTCATTAATCTCTTTTTAGAAAGAACTAGAGTCCCTTCTAAAATTTTTTTTTGATTCATTAAAATTTCATCTAAAAGAATTTCTTCCTTTGAGCTCATCTTCTTATAAAAACTTAATTCAGCATTATTTTGTTGGATATTTATATTTAAATTCATTTTTTTTTTCAAAATATTCTCCTTTTTCAAAGTTTTTTGTATAGAAAATGTGATTTTTTAAAAATTATAAACGTTAATATTAAATTTTATTAATCGTCATACAGCATCATTATACTTTTTCTTGTTAACATTTTCGACATTTTTAAGATTATTAATAATAATTTTTTTTAATTATTTATAGAAATCACGACAAATGTTGAAAATTTGACATTAATTTTAATAGATAGTATAGAAATACTAAAGGGATAAAATTAATTTTAAAAAAACTTAAGACCTTTTGCCAAAAATTTGAAAACAACAATGAACAAGATAATGTATCTAGGAATGACTCTAGAAGATTTAATAACAAAAGTTACTACAAATCCAAGTAAGATTTTATTTTGGGGGTAAAGGAAATTGAAGGGTTAAAAGTTAGATATAAAGGTGACCTTACAATATTTAAGATAAATAATAATTTAACCACTTTAACAGATAACATAAAAAAATTGTTGAAATATCTAACTATGTTAAAACAAAGTTTAAATTTATAAAAGACAAATTAATAAAAGTATGGAGGTAATATCAGATGGAACAGCTATTAAAGGATGTACAAAGTAGATTAAAGATGTCCAATGAAGAGTTTAATTCCTATAAAAACGAATTAGATTATACAACAATGATACTAAAAAAGTATGGTATCGATTTTACAGATGACTTTAAATTAATTTTTTATTCACATATGACAAGTTTAGCAAAAAGATTAAAGGAAGGTATAACTTTAGATTGTAGGGAGGATTTCCTAGAAGATGAAGTGGAAAAGAAAGCTTTGAAAATTTCAGAAGAAATAATCTTGCCAATTGGAAAGAAATATAAAAAAGAAATTAATAGGTTAGAAATCGTTTTAGCTGCAATTCAAATTCAATTAGCATTAGAAATGGTATCTTAAATAATTTATAAACAGGAATCCTCTGTAGAATAATAAATAAGTAATTCACTTTAATTTATTGCTGATTATTAATAGAAGATAGATAAACAGTATAAATTCGAGAAAGAATTAAACACTTAACTAATTATCAATATAAAAGTGTAATAATTTTTAATGATATTATGAATATAGGAGAAAAGTATGCAAATTTTAGTAGTGATAGGACACAGATTAGGAAAGGGTCAAAATGTAGCAAAAGGAGTAGAATCTGCTGGAGGAGAGGCAATTGTAATTCCTGGTATGGCTGCTGACATGAAATTAGGAGATATAATGAATAAAAATAATGCTACGATAGGTATATCTTTTTGTGGAAGTGGTGGGGCTGGAGCTATAATGGCACAAATAAAATATGGTTATAAAGCAACTCACCACTTAAGGTCTATTGAAGCAGGAGTACAAGCTATAAAGGAAGGAAACCAAGTTATAGGATTTGGATTCTTAGATACTAAAGAGCTTGGAAGAAAAATTGTGGAAGCATATATTAAAGCAAATCAAGAATAGTAAAGGAGAAATTATAGTGAGAAGTTCAGATTTGAAAAAAGAAACAAGAATTTTAAAAATATCAGGCAAGGGACAAAATAAAAAAGACGCTATTGCAAATAGTTTTGTAAAATTCCGTAAGAAAGTAGAAGAAACTGTAGATGGTGTAATAATAAGAATAGATCCAATGGATGTTTTGATACTAGATGTAGAAAAAAATACTATAAAGAAAAAGTTTTTAGAATTGTTTTGGGTCAAAGAAGTTATAACTTATAGCGTTAATTTAGAAGTTCAATTTGAACTAAAGTATATATAAGGAGGGATATATCTTGTTATCAATAATTTTTAAATCGTTAATAATAGGTTTATTAGGTGGTTTTGCAGTTGCTATCGGTGCTGCTAGAATGTTTTATACACCTAATTCTCAATCAATGGGAGCTTTTAGAACTCTAGGAGAATTAAATGCATGTCAAGGAGATTCAGTAGCTCACCTATCATTTGGATTAGGATTCTTATTTAATTGTGCTGCTACAGTTGTAGCTACTGGAGCATTAACACAAGATGTTTTTCACAGAGTTGTTCCAAATTTTTCTGCAGGATTTCTACTTATAAATAACAAAAAAGTAGAAGAAACACTTTATAACCCTAAAAAAATGGGAATTATTGGTGGTGTAGTAGGAGCTATTGTTGTGACATTCTTAAATACTTTAGCATCATTAATTCCAATATCTCTTTCAGAAATTTCAAGTAATATACTAACTCCTGCTGCAACACTTATGATTAATCCAGTGATGCCTATTGTCTTCTGGCTTGCTGCATTAGATGCAGGGAAAAAAACAGGAATTTGGTCTACTATACTAGGTGGAACTGCTCACATGATTATGGGTAACGCTACACCAGGTTGTGTTCTTGGGATTCTAGTTGGTCAAACAATCGAAGAGAATGGATTCAATAAATCAGCTAAGATAATGACTGTAATAGTAATAATACTATATATGGCAATTGCTTACTTTAGAGGATTCTTTACAAAGTTAGGGTTATAGTAAATAAGGAGGAGTTATGGAAAACAATAAAGAAAATATATTTTTATCGGACAAATTATTTCCTATTCTCGTAGGAATACTTTGTGCAACTTTAGTAGCTGGAACACACATGTATATAGTATATGGAATTGGA
The DNA here is from genome assembly GCA_964517235.1 of uncultured Fusobacteriaceae bacterium. GTDB lineage: Bacteria > Fusobacteriota > Fusobacteriia > Fusobacteriales > Fusobacteriaceae > CAZFBB01. The sequence goes on along the minus strand of CAZFBB010000037.1, from coordinate 16,855 downwards.
GCTTTTAATGAAATATTTGTTGTTAAAATGTTAGATCAGGGTATTCACAGTGGAGATTACGTCGCTGCTGCTGGATTTTCTGCTGGATTTCTCTTAGCAAGAGTATTAGAAGGACCACTAGTAGGTCTACTCGATATAGGTGGATCTCTTATGACAGGCGTTGGAATTGGAATACCTGCTCTTATGTTAGCTTCCGGTTGGGATAAACCCTTAGAAAGTTTTCCGCTTTCACTAACTATTGGTGTAATTGTAGGAATTTTAATTGGTGCTTTAATCATCGCTATTAGAAAAGTAATGCCTGAAGGTATGGTGGCTGGAGGTACTGGTATTATGATGGGAGCTGGTAATGCAACAGGAAGATTTTTAGGTCCACTTATTATACTCTCTGCTATTCAATACAATATTCCGGCGGGAGTTGGAGCTTTTGCAGGAGCAGCTTTATTCTATAAATATGATAGACATATTGCAGGAGGAGCAATTATAGGAGCAATGTTACTCGGTGGTTTAGCCCTAACTTTTTAATTGAGGAGTAATTAATAATGAATGTATATGAGAATCTAACTTTTAATAACGTAATAAATGCTAGTGGAAAGATGACAGTTTTATGTATTTCTAAGGTTAGTGAGGATGTAGCTAATACAATGAAGGAAGCTAGTCAAAATTTTGTGATAATCGACAAACTTTTTGATAGAGTTGGAAAATTGATTTCAAAAATAATTGGTAGAGAAGACACTTGTATAACATCAAGTGCTTCTGCTGGTATTGTACTAAGTGTTACTGGAGTAATAACAGGAAAAAATTTAACTGCAATTGAAAATCTTCTCCAAACAGATGGAGTAAAAAAATAATTTTACAAAGGGGACACTCTATAAATTATGGTGCTCCAGTGACTACTACGATAAGATTAGGAGGAGGAATTCCAATTGAAGTTGGTCATAGTAATTCTACTACAATGGTTCACTTAGAAGAATCAATAGATAGTTAAACAGTGGCTTTAATGTTTATCAAGTCCCACCACTGTGTGCAAAAAGGAATGCTTTCTATAAAAGAAAGGTCAAGGGTAGCGAAAAAGTACAATCTTCCGCTTATAATAGTTGCCTCAGCTGAAGAGGACTTAACAATTTACTTGAAAAAGGTGGGAGATTTAGTTATCTATTCTGGAGCAAAGGCACTTTGTAGCCCTACTTCAGGATTAATAGCAGGTAAAAAAAAGCTTATAGATAGAATAAAGATGCAATATAAAGGTATTGGAAGAGCTATGAAGATAGGAAAGATGTACCATGGGGCTTGTTAAAGCAATCGAAGAGTATTCAAACCAAGATTTTACTGAAGCAACAAAAAAGCAGAAAATTCTAGCAAAGCTTCTTTGTTTGTGAGAAATTATCAGATGAGAAAAAAGTAACTACCTCTATAATTCAAGATGAAGTAGGTAGAAAAATTTATCGTACTTAAATTAAATAGTGACAAGTTACCTATATCTGGAAAGGAATTTTTAGCAAAGCTTCTTGGAGAACCAATCGAAACACACCTAAGAAAACATTATACAAATCTAGGCATATTAAATTTAGATATGAGAGCTTTAAATGAAGAAAACATTGAATTTATTGTTTCTAAGATAAAAGATGTTTTAAAGTAATATGGAAGATAAGATGAAAACTAAAATAAATTTTTACAAAAATAGATTAGCTCTAAACTTTTTAGCAAAAGATGCAGAAAATGCTAGAGAAATATATGATGCTATAGATGGTTATACAGTTATAGGGATATTATCAAATAGATTTGATAACTATCAAGAAGGAATGGAATTTATTAGGGAATTTCAAAAGAGTTTACCTGCAGTCTCTATAGGATTAGGTGCAAGAAATCCTAAACAATTTCAAAAAGTAGCTCTTATAGTTGCTGGGACAAATCCGACACACGTAAACCAAGTATTTACAGGAGCAGGTTATGGAACAAGAGCTCTTAAAGCTAATAATAATGATACTGTCATAAATGTTTTAATTAGTCCTACTGGTGGAACACTTGGAAAAATTAAAATTTCAACAGGTGAATTAAGTGCCAAAAAAACAGACGCAATAATTAATGTAGATACAGCTATGGCAATGGTACTCAATATGAGAGCACATACAATAAAATTTTGTCCAATGGAAGATTAAATGCTTTAGCAATGAGTGATATTCGCTAGAAAGTAGAGATATTTTTTACTGAAACTATAATTAATAGAATTTTATATGATATTTTCATTATTTTAGGTATTTGCAAGAAAAGATTTCATTTCAAAAAATATTTACTCTATGGCTCTTTATTACATTACTTCCATCATTACACTGCCAACATAATGTTTTCAATATGTTGATTTATTAAATAAAATATTAAACCTCTAAACTTAAGCATTAAAAAATATGTTTATAGTAAATATACTTTCAGTATCTTTAAGAAACTTAATTGGTGAAAAATTAACAAGAAAAATCTACTGAAAAAGTCTATATTTAAAAATTCAAAGAATAACTTTACTAATTTTATTAAGATTTAACCCTTATACAATAAGAAAAAATTAGAAGTTTCAGACTTTTTCAGTCACTTTAATAAAAATGCCTTTTTTAATAGACACCTATAACTTATAGAACTTTTTCAATTTCCCTAATATGAGCAATTTCATATGTTCCTTTTATATTAGTATTATTAGGTTTTTTATGTAAATTAATATAACACGTATCTATACCAAAATTATTTCCGCCAAGAATATCAGAACCTAATGAATCTCCTATCATCAAAATTTTACTTTTATCTTTTACATTCATACCTTTAAGAGTATACTCAAAAATATCATTATTAGGTTTTCTCATATTTATTTCATCAGAAATAATAATTTTTTCGAAATATTTTGAAATAGGATGTTTTCTTATCCTGTTATTTTGAACTCTAAGTAAACCATTTGTAATAATTGCTAATCTATATTTTTTACTTAACTTTCTAACAATATTCATACTTTCTTCAAATAAAAAATCCCCTTGAGCTAAATAATCTTGATAAACCCCACCAAAATCTCCTTCTACTCCCTTTACTCTTATTTTATCAAATAAACTTTCAAATCTTTTTACTTTTAATCTATCTTGGCTAATTAATCCTTTTTCAAAATCTAACCACATTTGTGTATTTATCTTTTTAAATATTTCTCTATATTCTTTCTTATACTTAAGATTAAAATGTTTAAACATCTTTTCAAGAGCAAAAGTTTCTGCTTTATTATAGTCATATAATGTGTCATCTGCATCAAATAATAATACTTCGTACTTCATATCTACCTCCCAAATAATATATAGTTAAAATTATAACATTTTTTCAAAAAACTGCAAATATTTCTCTTTAGTTCCTTCATGGAAATTCTACATATAATTAACTAATCTTTTATTTATCCAGAAAATCTCCTTGCAACTTTTCTTAGATAAGAGTAAAATCTATATAAGAAAAGGCATAAAGGGGATCAAAATGAAAACGTATTTATGGTATGACTATGAAACTTTTGGAGCAGATCCAAAACGAGATAGAATAGCTCAATTTGCAGGAATAAGAACAGATGAAAATTTTAAAATTATCGATAAGGTCGAGCACTATTGTAAACTCTCTGAAGATTATATTCCAAACTATCAAGCTTGTTTAATAACAGGAATAACTCCACAAATGGCAAATAGAAGAGGAATGAATGAGGAAAAACTAAGTGAAGCTATCTATAGAGAATTTACAAAAGTTAATACAGTATCTATTGGATATAATAGTCTTAAATTTGATGATGAAGTTACTCGTAACCTCTTCTATAGAACCCTTCGTGACCCTTATATACGTGAATGGAAAGATGGATGTAGTAGATGGGATTTTTTACGTGGAGTAATGGGTTTTTATACTGTATCTAGAAATAAAATTATTTGGCCAAAAAGTGAAGATAACAAGACTTCATTTAAATTAGAAAAATTAACAGAAATAAATGGTATAAAACACAAAAAAGCTCACGATGCAATGAGTGATGTTAAAGCTACTATAGATATGGCAAAATTACTTTGGGAGAGAGATAAAAAGTTATATAATTATATAATGAGCCTTCGTGATAAAAACTTTGTAAATAATCTCTTGAGAGAAGAACAATTTTTTATTCACTCTGATTTTTCCTATGGATATGATAGAGATTATACCACTTTACTTTACAAGGTAAATATAGTAAAGATGGGAGCTAACGATGTGATTTTCTTGGACTTAAATACAGACTTAAACTTACTAAAAGAATTAGAAATAGATAAATTAAAAGAATTAATGTATATGAAAAAAGAAGAGTTGGCAGAAAGCTCTTATTCTAGACCAGGTGTAAAGATACTTCGAACAAATCAGATTCCTCTATTATTCAAATGGAATGATTATAAAGATAGGGGAGAGTTTAAATGGGTAGACCTAGAATATAAAGTAAAGTTAGCCAGAGAAATAGAAATGAAATACGGACATAAATTAGCCAAATTATTTGAAAATAAAAAATATAACGAGGTATTAGATGTAGAATTGGATATTTATAGTGGTTTCCCAAGTCCCACAGACAAAGGTCAATTTACACTGATTCATCAAGATGTCAAAGGTTATAGACCTAATTTTGAAAATAAAAAATATAATGAATTATATTACAGATGGAAAGCCAAAAATTATTTTGATTTGTTATCTGATAATGAAAAAGAAGATTGGAAAAGGTATTGCTATAAACTTTTAGAAGGAGAACTAGGTAGGGAGGATATTCTTACTTTTAAAACTTTTGAAAAAGGAATAGAAAAAGCAAGAATAGATTATAAGGAAGATTCAGAATCACTTGAAATAATAGAAAAAGTTTATAAATATGTAGTAAAATTAAGAAGAGAAATAAAAAAGAACTATAAAATTTCAAGAAAAAAACCTTTGAAAAAAAAAGGAAAAACAGATAATTTAACCCTATTTTGAAACCGACCTAAAAGTTAAAGAGAAACAATAAGTTTTGAAAAAACATCTTATTAATACAAAAGTAATATAGAATTTTGAAGACATAACTGAATCTATGTGGGATAAATCCTTCTTTATTCAGTAAAACAAGTACTCATATAAGAAATAAGATTAAGTATAATAGCTACAGTTACTTAATTTGAAACTCACTCTGTAGTAGCTCAAACAGTTGAAATTCAAAGTTTCATTTCTTAACTTAATCTAAATTTCTTATATAAGTGCATCTAAATAAAAACCAATAAAACCTCTTTTTGGATTAAATTTTATTTAGCTATAATACAGCTAATCCTTTGAATCAATCCTATTTTTTAATTTTATCTATTTAGAGTATACTCTTTACCGTAAAATAAAGATTTTTAGCTACAAATTGATGTCACTTATCTATATTGAAAATTTAAAATTTTAAAAACATCTTTAATTTCAAAAAATTTAAATAATTTCCCTAAATAGTTAGAATACTTCCTATTTTTACTTTACGCATTATAATTATTTTCTTTAATCTAAAATTAATCTAATTCCTAATACCACTATAAAATGAGATTTTTTGAAACTCTATATAATAAACTTATATTTTACATATAATTATATTTTTACTTTGTTTATATAAACTTTCTATTTAGTTTATTATTTGTACAATTATTGAAATTTCTAATTATTATTTTTCATTTTATAATTAAATCTAAAATTTATTTATAAAGTAATAAAAAAATGAGTACAGAAGAGCCTCAAATTTTTAAAGTTAGGTTATTAATAATTTAAAAAATCAATTATCTCATCTAGACTTGAACAGTGATGAATTGTTCGACTAAAAAGAGTTAGATGAAATAATCTATTCTTCAAATTAAATTTTAAAAAAAAAAAGGGGGGGGGAGAAAGTAAGGGGTACTTTCTCCTTATAGGATGTTACAATGAAAAAATTATTGCTATCACTTTCGTGCTTTACAGAATAATTTTATAATATTTTTAAAAAAAGAACAACTTGTAAAGAATTTTACTAATACTATTTTTTTGATAAAAAAGAACAAAAAAGTTATAAAAAAACTGACATTTCATTTGTTTTTATATGGAACAATATCTTTAATATTCAAACTAATTTCATAAAAGGAAAGCTTTAAAAAAAAAATTTTTTAAAAAAACAATTATTTCTAAAAAGTAAATATGTAAATCATTTACATATTAATAAATAATATGACTCTTTATCCCTTGATAAATAAAACTTTTAATTTTTATAACTGTAAATTATTTTATGAGTTTGACTTATATATCAAATTGACAGAATAACAAAAAAAAAGACTATTACTAGTCTTTTTGTTAATCTATAAAATTGAATTAAAATTTACTACAATTGCTTTTGGCCTACTCATAGCTTCAATACTGTATCTTATTCCTTGAGTTCCCATTCCACTTGATTTTACTCCTAAAAAAGGAAAATGATCAGGTCCTCTTTGAGTCTTATTATTAATCTGTACAGTACCTACTTCTAACTTTTCTGCAATTGAAAAAGCTTTGTCAATATTTCTTGTAAATACAGCAGATTGTAATCCATACTCGCTATTATTTGATATTTCAATAGCTTCTTCAGCATTTTTTACTCTTATAAAAGGTAGTACTGGACCAAAAGGTTCTTCCCATGCAATACGCATATGGGTAGTTACATAATCAAACAATGTTGGATAAATCAAATTTTCTTTTCTTTTATTTCCAACTAATACTTTCGCTCCCTTTTCTACAGCATCATCTATTAAACCTTGAACAAAATCAGCACTTTTATTATCTATAAGAGGTGTAATAGTTACACCTTCTTCAAAAGGCAAACCTACTTTTAATTTTTCAATCTCTTCTTTTACTAATAAAACTAATTCATCTGCAACTTCTTCAAAAACTAACACTCTTTTTACAGCTGTACATCTCTGACCAGAATAAGAAAAAGCTCCACTTACAATATTTTTAGCAGTATCTCTTAAGTCTGCATCAGGTAAAACAATTGCAGCATCTTTTCCACCTAATTCCATTATCATAGGAACCATTCCCGCCGTTTGAGCAATATGTCTCCCAACTCCACTACTTCCAGTAAAGTTTATCAAATCAACAGCATCATGTTTTATTAAATAGTCACCAATTTCAGCTCCTCTTCCAGTAACTGTATTTATAACACCTGCTGGTAAGCCTGCTTGATTAAAAGCTTCTATTAAATATAAAGCACTTATTGAGCCTTGTGTAGGTGGTTTAAATAAAACCACATTTCCTGCCATTAAGGCTGGAGCAATTTTACTTGCACTTAGATTAACTGGATAGTTAAATGGAGCAATACTTAAAACAACTCCTAACGGTTCTCTTGTGACAATTGATAGTTTATTTTTTGAATTACCATCAAATGAATCCCCACTTAATGTTTCTCCCTTGATTCGTTTTGCTTCTTCAGCTGTATATTTTATAAAATCAGCAGTTCTTACAACTTCTGAATAACTACTTTTATAATCTTTACTTATTTCCATAGCAAGAATTTTTGCAATTTCTTCGGCATTTTCTACAAGTATATCAGCAGTTTTGTGTAAAATATTTGCTCTTTCAGTTAAATTACTTTTTTTCCATTGTAAAAAAGCTTTTTTAGAACTTTCAAAACTTTTATCTACTTCTACTCTGGTCATCCCTTGAACTTCCCCAATTAAACTCTTATCCACTGGAGAAGATATTCTAATTGTGTTTCCAGATGATGAATCTACCCATCGACCATCTAATAGATTTTTGTATATATTTCCCTCTTTAATATTATTAAAGTTTGACATTGAAATCCCCCTTTTATTAGATGATTGTATAGCTTATTTAATACAATATTCTAATTTTTTTGTGTTTTTATTATTATACAGGAATTAGAAAAAAAGTCAAGGGAAACTTCACTGGAAAAGTCTAGTTTTTCTTAGGAAATACAAAAAAATTTAAACAATAAAGAGAATAATTTTTTATTAATGTACTATTGAATATTTTTATAAAATGAGCTAAAGTTTAATGAGGTGATAAGTATGAAAAAAGGGTTGGTTATTTACTATTCTTTTGAAGGAAATACAAGTTTTGTTAGCACCAAATTAAGTGAATTTTTAAATTTTGATATACTCGAACTAAAACCTAAAAAAGAAATAAAATCTAAAGGTTTTATGAAATACATATGGGGTGGAGCTCAAGTTATTATGAAAAAGGAACCAGAAATTGAAGATTATATTTTTCAAAGTAACTTATATGATACTATTATTTTCGCAAGTCCTGTATGGGCTGGTACATTTACTCCACCAATAAAAACTTTCTTATCAAAAGAAAAAGATAATATTAAAGGAAAACATCTGGCTTTTGTAGCATGTCATGATGGTGGACTTGGAAAAACTTTCGAAAATTTTGAAAGTGAAATGAAAAACAATCATTTTATTGGAGAACTTCCCATAGAAGGAGCATTAAAAAATAAAAAAGAAAGTGAAGAGTTAATAAAACTATGGATAAAAGAGATATTTTAAAAGAATTCGATAAATTAAAAGAGGAAAAATTTTCGTTTATATATTTATCTCAAGAAAGTTGTAATATGTGTAGTGTAATTAAACCTATATTTGAAAATTTAGCTAAAAAATATAAAGGAGCTACATTTACGCATATAGATCTCAATAACTATGAGTTTGCAAAGGGCTACTTTAGTGTTTTTAACATTCCAGCCATTTTAGTTTATAGTGAAGGAAAGGAATTATTAAGAGAAGCAAGATTTTTTAATTTTGACCAAATAGAAAGTAAATTAGATAAATATAACCAACTTATAAATAGTTAAAAGATGAAATAAATAAAAAGGACTAACCCAACAATGGAGTTAGTTCTCTAAATTCTTTAGTCTACTACAGCAATTACTTCAATTTCTACCTTAACGTCTTTTGGTAATCTGGCTACTTCAACACATGCTCTTGCTGGCTTATTGTCTGTAAAATATTCTGCATAAATTTCATTAATTTTAGCAAAATCATTCATATCTTTAATAAATACTCCTGCTTTTACAACGTCATTTAAGCTTGCTCCAGCCTCTTCTAATATAGCCTTCACATTTTCTAATGATTGTTTAGTTTGCTCTTGAACATCTTCACTAATAAGTTCCATAGTTTCTGGGACAAATGGAATTTGCCCAGATACAAATATCATATTTCCAGCTTTTATAGCTTGAGAATATGGTCCTAATGCTGCCGGTGCTTTTTCTGTACTAATTACTTTTTTATCCATTTCTACCTCCTAATTTTTATAAACTATAACATAGTAGCTTTTTAGAGTCAAATTAATAAAAGTAATAGTTTAAACAATAAATATAAACAGAAAAAATAATTAGTACTATAGATTAATTACTCTAAAATCCTTTAATTGGAAAACTTTTTATAATAAAGTATAGAAATATGTATTTTAAAATTATTTATTACATTTTTCAAAAATAACACAATATATAAAAAACTAAAAAAATATTATTGCATATAAAAGAAGAAACATGTATAATTAGCTTAATTTAATATTAGATCACTAGGGGAGTAGCTAAAGCTACTGAGAGGAAAGTGTCACTTTCTGACCCTCTGAACCTGATCTGGATAATACCAGCGTAGGGAAGTGAAGAGAGTTTTTATATTGATAAATTCTATTCGCATACCTTAGGTGTGCGATTTTTTATTTGCCATTACCTAAGATAATCGATAAAACTTTTCCCACTTCTCTCAGGTTTAGAAATTCAATTGATAAATAATAGTTAAAAATGAATGATTAAAAGAACAAACTTATTCATTTAATTCTTATAAACTGTTTTACTTTAAAGTAAAGTAATAAATATAAAGTTAATTATTGGTTCTTAACTATAATAATTTAATATGAAAGGAGCTCACAATGGGAATTAAACTAAATGGAAAATCAGAAAAATTAACAACAAGATCATTAATTGCTTTTTTAAAAGAAAAAAAGCTTAAATTGGAAGGTTTGGTAATTATTCTAAATGACCAAGTATTAAAAAAAGAAGAGCTTGACAAAATAACTCTTAAAGAAAATGACGCTTTAGAAATACTAAATTTTGTATCGGGAGGATAAGATGGATAAATTAATTTTAGGTGGAAAGAAGTTTAGTAGCAGATTGCTCACTGGTACAGGTAAATTTAGTAATAAAGAGCTTATTGCACCTATGTTAGAAAGTAGCAAATCAGAAATTATTACCATGGCACTCAGGAGAGTAGATTTTTCTATGCCTAATGAAAATATACTTAATTATATTCCGAAAGGGATAACATTGCTACCTAATACCAGTGGAGCACGAACAGCAGAAGAAGCAATAAAGATAGCAAGAATAGCAAGAGTAGCTGGCTGTGGAAATTTTATCAAAATAGAAATCATTAATGACATGAAGTACCTTATGCCAGACAATATAGAAACAATAAAAGCAACGAAAATTCTAGCAGATGAAGGCTTTATTGTACTGCCATATATGATGCCAGACCTAATAGCAGCTAAGAAAATGGAAGAGGCAGGAGCAGCAGCGATTATGCCTCTTGGTTCAGCTATAGGTTCAAATAATGGGCTACAAACTAAACATATTATTGAGATGTTAATAGAAAACTGCGAAAAACCTATAATTGTTGATGCAGGTATAGGTCAACCTAGTCATGCAACAGAAGCTATGGAAATGGGAGCAGCAGCTTGTCTGGTAAATACTGCCATTGCCTGTTCACCAGACCCAGTTCAAATGGGTAGAGCATTTGCCCTAGGAGTAGAAGCAGGCAGAAGTGCCTATCTTGCAAAATTAGCAGAAAAAAGTAGATTTGCTAATGCATCATCACCTCTAACAGGGTTCCTATTTGATAATAAATAATAGCTATAATTTCAAAAAGTTATTAACTATTGAACTAATTATTATTAACTAAAAAAAGGGGGTGTATGTAGTTATTAAGTTTAAATTAAGCTAAATTAGGTATTTAATTTCTTTTGACTATCATCAATATAATTAAACATATAGTCTTTTTATCTACGTAGAATAAAAGTATCATTTTTCTAAAATTTTTGCAATATTCTAATGAAACTTTCAAATATAGAAGAGAAGATTCTATCTGCTTCTTTACAGAAGACTATATTTATAATTATTACTCCTTAGACTATAAGAAATTTTTAGAAGAATACTCTGATTGTTTGGTCAAATTTTATTTACCAAAATCTTTTTAATTAATATTATCTACGTGAAAAATTTCAAAAGTTTTAATCTTAATAACTATAGAGAAATATGTCATTTAAAAAAGTAATAGATAAATTTGAAGAATTTGATTTTGATAGATACTTTGAAAATGTTAGAGATAAAGATATAAAAAATAGTATTTATAAGAAAAAAAAAGATGAATATGACCTTCTTAACCTTTTGGCACCTAAAGCACAAAGTTACATAGAAGAAATGGCAATTATAGCAAATAGACTTACTGAGCAATGGTTTGGTAGAACTATAACGTTATATATACCTCTCTATGTTTCTAACTATTGTACAAATGAATGTACCTATTGTGGTTTTAATAAAAAAAATCATATAGGACGTAAACATCTTAAGATAGAAGAGGTAGAAGAAGAAGCTAAAGAAATAGCCAAAACCGGTATAAAACACGTACTTTTATTAACTGGAGAAGCTGAAGGATTAGTTACATTTGACTATTTAGTAGAAACAATAAAGATTTTAAAGAAACATTTTGCAAGCATAACTATAGAAGTATATCCATTATCGGAAGAAGAATATAGTATACTTCATAGTTTAGGCTTAGATGGACTTACTATCTATCAAGAAGTATATGATAGAGAAATATATAAAACTGTACATCTTAGTGGGAAAAAATCAGAGTATCTGTGGAGATTAGATACACCTGAAAGGGGAGCAAAAGCTGGACTTAGATCCATAAATACAGGAACTTTATTTGGACTAGGAAATATTAGAAAAGAAGCATTTTTTAGTGCTATGCACACTAATTATCTTACAAACAAGTATTTAAATAGTGAATTTAGCTTGAGTTTGCCTAGAATAAATAATGCAGAGGGTGGATTTAAAACTGAATTTCCTCTTGATGACATAACCTTTGTTCAAATAATGTTAGCATATAGATTATTTTTACCTCGTGCAGGAATAAATATATCTACTAGGGAAAAAGCAGAATTTAGAGAAAGTCTACTTCCTCTTGGAGTAACAAAATTCAGTGCTGGGAGTAAAACTAGTGTAGGTGCATATAAAGAAGAAGATAAAAGTACTGCACAATTCGAAACTAGTGATAAGCGTAGTTCAAGAGAGATAGTGAAGATGTTAAAAAATAAAAATTACCAAGTAATATATAAAGATTGGGAGCTGATGGTATGAGAATAGGAATAGCTGGAGCTGGAGGGCTTGGCTCTAATGTAGCAGTAAACTTGGTTAGAACAGGAATTACCAGTATCAAAATAGTTGATTTTGATGAAATAGAAGAAAGCAATTTGAATAGACAATTTTACTTTAAAGACCAAGTAGGACAAAAAAAAGTAAATGCTTTGTATGAAAACCTCAAAAGAATCAATCCAGAATTAGACATTATTACTATCAATAGAAAATTAGATAGGAAAAATATTCACAATATCTTCTCGGATTGCGACATTATAGTAGAAGCCTTTGACAAAAATATCTATAAATCTATGATTGTAGAAGAATTATTAACTAAAAAAATGCTTATAGTTAGTGGCAATGGAGTCGCTGATAATGATCTCGAAAGAATAGAAACTAAAAAACTTAAAGATAACCTATTTGTAGTAGGGGATTTTGATAAAGGTATAGATAGATTTGGAACCTTCTCGACTAAAGTAAGTATTATAGCCGCCATTATGGCAAATATAGTATTAAAAGAAGGTGGTTTTTATGCTAGGAGCTATTAGAATTCTCGATGCCAATATTAACAGATGTTCAGAAGGAATTAGAGTAATTGAAGATTTAGTTAGATTTCAATTTTGTAGAGAAGATCTTACTAAAAAACTTAGAGATATTAGACATTTTTTAAGAAAATCTTATGCACATCTTGATGAAAGGTTTATCCTTGCACGTAATGCTGATGAAGATGTAGGAAAAGAAATTAGTAAAAAATCTGATTTAGATAAAAAAATAAATCTTAAACAAATATGTAATGCTAACTTTAAGAGGATAACAGAAGCTCTACGTACTATAGAAGAATATTCAAAAATAATTGGAGAATATAATTTGTCAAAGGAAGTAGAAGATAGACGTTATGAAGCATATATGATAGAAAAAGAAGTGCTTAATTTATTCAAAGTAGAAATTCCTATGGGCTTATATGGGATTACCGGAGAAGAGTTCGCTAAAGGTAGAACAAATGTTGAATGCGTTAAAGAAATGATAAAAGCAGGAATCAAAATCATTCAATATAGAGAAAAAAATAAAAGTCTTAGGGAAAAGTTTATAGAAGCTAAAGAAATAGCAAAGTTGTGTAAAGAGGCAGGAGTAATATTCATAGTAAATGACCACATTGATATTGCATTATTAGTAGATGCAGATGGAGTTCACATAGGTCAGGAGGATTTGCCCCTAGTAGAAGTACGTAAATTGCTTGGATCAAATAAGTTAATAGGATTAAGTACGCATTCTATAGATGATGCTACTAGAGCTATGAAGGAAGATATAGACTACATTGGGGCAGGTCCAATATTTCCTACTAGAACTAAAGACCGAGCTCCTGTTGGATTAGAATACTTAGAATGGGTGATAAAAAATGTACATATTCCATATGTAGCAATAGGTGGAATAAAGGAGCATAACCTCGATGAAATACTATTTAAAGGAGCCAAATGGGTATCTTTAGTAAGCGAAGTAGTAGGTGCTAATGATATAGAAGCCATAGGGAAAAGATTAAATGAAAAGATATTAGGAGGAAGATAGTGTCGTATACAACTCAAATTGATGCAGCAAGAAAAGGTATAGTTACGAAAGAGATGAAAGATGTGCTTAAAGAAGAAAAACATATAACAGAAGAATGGTTACTTAAAAGGGTAGCAAATGGTAGAGTAGCTATTCCAGCAAATAAAAACCATGTTAATTTAATAGGTAAAGGAGTAGGAGATGGGCTTCTTACAAAAGTAAACGTTAACCTTGGAGTTTCAGAAGATTGTAACTTTATGGATGTAGAAATAGAAAAGGTTAAAAATGCAATTGCTCTAAAGGCAGATGCAATCATGGATCTTAGTATCTTTGGTGATACAAGGACATTTAGAAGAAGATTAGTTCAAGAATCACCAGTAATGTTAGGAACTGTACCTATGTACGATGCAGTTGCAAAATATGGTAAAAATATAAAAGATATGACTATTGATGAATTATTTAGAGTAACTGAAGAACACATGGAAGATGGAATAGATTTTCTTACTATCCATGCAGGACTTAATAGAACTTGCATAGAAAGGATACAAAAGAATCCTAGACTTACACATATAGTAAGTAGAGGAGGATCTATCCTATATGAATGGATGCTTAAAAACGATAAAGAAAATCCATTTTATGAGAATTATGATAGGTTGCTAGAACTATGTAAAAAGTATGATGTAACTTTGTCTCTTGGAGATGGACTCAGACCTGGTTCAATAAAAGATAGTACAGATGCACCTCAAATCCAAGAACTTTTAATTCTTGGAGAACTTACAAAAGAAGCATGGAAGGAGGGAGTTCAAGTAATAATAGAGGGTCCTGGACATGTACCTCTTAATGAAGTTGTAACTAATATGCAAATTCAAAAAAAACTATGTCACGGAGCACCATTTTACATACTTGGACCAGTAGTTACAGACATAGCTCCTGGCTATGATCATATCACTTCAGCTATAGGTGGTACACTTGCAGCTACAGCCGGAGCAAATTTTCTGTGTTATGTCACACCAGCTGAACACCTTAGATTACCCGATGTTAAAGATGTAAAAGAGGGACTGATTACAGCAAGAATAGCAGCTCATGCTGCAGATATTGCAAATGGAATCCCTGGAGCTATTGACTGGGATTACGCAATGAGTCAAGCTAGACGTAACTTAGATTGGCAAGAGATGTATAGACTAGCGATAGACCCAGAAAAGGCAAGGACATATAGAGCTGGTGCTGAACATGGAGATGAAGCATGTACTATGTGTGGAGATATGTGTCCAATTAAAAGAGCAAATGATAATAATTTTTAATCTTGAAAATTTATCTAGTCTAAAACAGGTATTTTTTAAGCAAAATAAAAAAAATTAAAGATAAAGAAAAAAATAATCTTCATAAAATAAAATTAGAATATCTTAAAACTAATAAGTTAAATAAAAAATAGATAAAACCTTTTTTTAAGAAAATTTTATTTATCTACAGTCTCAAAATAAATTTCATTTGCTTTAGAATCCCTTAAAAATTTCTCAAATTTCTGTCAAAGATTTTAAACTTGATTTTTTTCAGTGTAAAAATGAAAAGGAAGGCAAAAGCCTTCCTTATCCATACAAAACAAAAGGGGATGGTCTTGTTAGAAAAAATTTGTAACTCTAGTAACATCAAGGCACAATGCCTCTACAGAAATTATATACTCTTAAAAATAAGAAAACAACTATATGTTAATAAAAAATATTCAAAATATAAATGTTTTAAATATATTCTATATATGATATAAAATATCAATACATCCTATATTAACAATAAATAAATAGAAAAATTAAAAATAAAACCACTTAAAAAATTAAGACCTATATTAATAAAATTCATCTTACACTATAAAATTACCATAAATACAAACTATATATTTTATATATAATATAAATTCAAATTATATATTTGATAATAAATGATAAATATAGTTTAATAGTTTAGAAAAGAAAATTAGGAGGGTCTGAGATGAAACAAATAGATTTTAAAAATAATCCATTAGAAAAAATCTATGGAGAAAACTGTTTTAATGAATTAAATTTAAAGGTAAGAGTACCTAAAAGTATATTTAAAGAATTTAAAAAAGTACAAAATGGGGAAAAAGAGTTAACTTTAAATGTAGCTGAAGTAATTGCAAATGCAATGAAAGATTGGGCACTTGAAAAGGGTGCTACACATTTTACCCATTGGTTCCAACCACTTACAGGATTAACAGCAGAAAAACATGACTCATTTATTACTCCTACACCAGAAGGAGGAGTATTGCTAGAATTCTCTGGTAAAGAATTAATCAAAGGTGAACCAGATGCTTCATCATTTCCTAATGGAGGACTAAGAGATACTTATGAAGCAAGGGGTTATACTGCTTGGGACACAACCTCTCCAGCATTTTTAAAAGAAGATGGAACAGGAAGTGTAACTTTATATATTCCTACAGCTTTTGTTTCTTATACAGGAGAAGCACTTGATAAAAAAGTACCACTATTAAGATCAATGAGAGCAGTTGGAGATTCCGCTCTTAGATTACTAAAAACTCTAGGAAATACAACTTCAAAAAAAGTTGTTACAACTGTAGGAGCAGAACAAGAATATTTCTTAGTTGACCAAGAATATTTTAATAGAAGACCAGATTTAATGTTGGCTGGAAGAACTGTTTTAGGAGCTGCACCTTCTAAAGGACAAGAATTAAATGACCATTATTTTGGAAGAATCAAAGAGAGAGTAGCAGCATTTATGAGGGAACTTGACTTCGAATTATGGAAATTAGGTGTCTCTTCAAAAACTAAACATAATGAAGTAGCTCCAAATCAATTTGAAATTGCATGTGTGTACAGTTTAGTTAACCAAGCTGCAGACCAAAATCAAATAGTTATGGAAACTATAGAGAAAATTGCTGGTAGACATAAAATAGTCGCATTA